>VBAS01000209.1 GCA_005882975.1 Bacteroidota bacterium
TACATTGAATTGAAGTTTTCAGGATCCGTGATATTGCCATATGCTGATTTTGCTAAAGCCAATCTATTGCTTTCATCGCTTACTAATTGGATCAACTGTTTTGCCTGTGCAACCGTGAAATAATACGACTCATTGGCAAAAATTTCAGTGAGCTTTGACATTTTTGCTCCAAACCCATATGTGTTCCTCACTTCATTGTATAATGAAGTATAATTCGAGTTTGACATTGGGGTTTTGGTATAAACTGGTGATGTATAGCCCGGTTGTGATTGATGATCTCTCACATATATTTCCAGGTCATTTTTTGAATTGTATGAAAACATATCATAAAGTTGGTTGAAATTTGACCGGTCTACAATGTTATCATACGAAGCTTTTGCCAATTCGAGCCGGTTGCTTTCATCACTTACTAATTGTATTAATTGTTTTGCCTGAGCCGAGGTAAAAAAATAGGTTGCATTGCCAAAGACATTTGATAAAGCAGACATTTTTGCACCAAGACCATAACGATTTTGTATATCACGATAAAGAGTATTAAATTCTGCTTCTTTCATCGCCATTCTTGTATAAACAGGATTATTATTATCATAAGTGTTTATAAAAGTAGCCAGCTCGTTTCTGCTTGCTTGTGAATTAAATAAAGTATTCATTTGAGAAAAATTATTCCTGTCAATAATGCTTCTGTAAGATACTTTGGCCAGGTAAAGGCGATTAGCTTCATCCGGCGCTAATTGTACCAATTGCCTTGCTTGTGCTACGGTAAAATAGTTATTTGTGTTTATAAAAGAATTATAGATATAAGAAACTTTCGAATTTGTTGTAGACTGTCGTTGTGCTGTCCGGTAAATTGTATTGAAACCTGATGCTGACATAGCCGTTGATGAACTTCCGGCATTGTAGGTACTTACATAATCTGCCAGTTGATCCCTGTATGATGAGTTATTAAATACATCATACATCTGTGTGAAGTTGGTGGGATCGGTAATGCGACTATATGAAGCTTTCGCTAAAGTGAAACGATTACTTTGACTATTCACCAATTGGATCAACTGTATTGCCTGGGCTGTGGTAAAATAATAATTTGTATTGGCAAAAGCATTACTAACCATTGTTGCCTTTTTTGACGCTCCCCATTGATTGCGAATACTGCTATATAAATTATTAAAATCAGTAACACTCATGGCCTGCATGGATGGTCCTGGGTTATTATCAGCACGCCATTTTGTTTCTCTTAATTGCACACTTCCATTTCCCGCAATAGTAATTTGCAGATCATACCCGTTACGGGTAGTGAAAATTGTGGACGAAGGATTCGCTTCATTAGAGCGTTTTATTTGCAATGTATGCTGACCTGATTGCAGATTAGATACAACAATCGGAGTATTTGTGTTGGTATTGTAATCATTATAAACAGAATATTCCTGGTTATCAATCATTATTGCCTGGTTATTATTCCCCCGTACATTGACCGTTACAGTACTAACACTTTGCGCTATTACTGATAAAACGCTTACACAACTCGCTAAAAAAAGAAGGATAGTTTTCATAACACTTTGATTTAATTTTATATACTTAAAAAACAAAGTCTATACCAATAAAAAAAATATATAGTTTTCAATGTAAAAAGGGGTCAAAATCTCTGTGGTAAAAATGCCCCATTCACGTCAGAACAAACTTTCTAAAAAATAAAAGCCGGGTAAAGACCCGGCTTTTTATATATCCACCTCAACGCTATTAAGCACTTCTTTTTTCTCCTCCTCTCAATAAAGCAACTAATAACAAAATAAATACAGCGCCTCCTATTACCCATACTACGGGATTTTGATACCATGCATGCTCTTTTTTTACATTTATATCCACATCTATTCCTTTGTCCTGTGCAAACGATAACAAACTAAAAAGAGAAAGTAAGAATGTCGTTGTTAATTTTAACCATGATCTGTTTATGATCTTTTTCATAATAGGAGGTTTTATTTAAAAAATTTATACTATCATTTTATTCAAAAAAGGTGCCGATTGAATTTTTGCATCTGGCATATATTTTTCATGTGTTTGTAAACCTTTTGTATGGCAACAACAAAAAAATCTCCCGGAAAGGGGGAAAAAAATACTGAAAACAAGAATAGATCAAAGTATAATAAGCAAGGTAAAACGGCCAAAGAGATCGTAAAAAGACATCTGAGCGATGAAAATGATAAAATAACTCAAGAAGATTTTGAAACCCTAAAGATCGATTTGTCCTTACCTGGAGACAGGGCTCGTAAACCACTAAAAATTAAACCTGGCAAAGGAAGAGCAAAGGATGCCGATAAAGATAATACAGTTGCAACTCCATGGGATGTGATCAGTGAATAATTGGAGAACCGCAAACCATAGATAAAATTTGCCGGGGTTTTATTGTAAAATTATTTTTTTCTTGTACATTATAAAAAATACATCCATCCGAATAATAACAGGATGATTAAATTCATTTGGTTACTTTTTTAAATTCCAACGTATAATTTTCTAATACTGTACAGGGAAAAAATAAACTAATACAGGTACTGAAATCATCATCAATTTGTAAAACTATTCATAGTTAGATAAAAAAAATCTTGTTAAGAGAAGTACTTCACAGAAGTTTAACGTTAAATGGCTTGATAGTTCGATTATAGAAACCTTTAATATCATTTCACATTTAAATTAAAAGGCTATGAAAAGATTAGTACTTATTTTAGCATCAGTCACCCTATTTCTTGTTTCCTGCAGCTCAGGGAACATTAAGGAACCGCAGTATCGCGAAATCCGTAACGTACGGATCATTGATGTTGGCCTATTGCAAACAACAGCCGGTCTTGACTTTGTTTATTACAATCCTAACAATTTTGGAGTTCAGTTGGCGAATGCAAGTGGTGATGTTTATATTGACGATATGTTTTTTGGACGATTTGGCATACAGGATAAAGTAGCTGTTCATAAGTACGAAGAATTTATAGTGCCCGCAATTATCAAAATGGATAATATCAGTGCAATAAAAAATCATCGTGATATATTTCAAAAGAAACAGGCCAAGATCAGGATCGAAGGTTTTGCATCCATAAAAAAATCAGGATTTAACAAAGATATTCCTATTAAATACGAAGGATTACAGGATATAGAACGTCTTCGTGCACTCGTGTCAAATTAATTTTTACTCTTTAAAAATTTTACTAACCTGCGCACATAACGCAGGTTTTTTTTACGCTCCTGGTTGATAAATTGCTCTTGTTAAAAGACTTTTATTACAAACTACTAATTAGATGTGCATTAAAATTTCTTTAGCTATTTCTTTAACACTTGAAAAATCTCTGGCATCCTTTTTTGATAGTATAGAGGGAAATGAAAAAAAATTAATCATCTTAAACAACTCAGTTATGAAACAAGTTTTACTATTCATTGCCATAGCTGCAGTAGTATCTGTAGCAGCGGTAAGTTTAAACAATAGTGCTCAAAAGAAAAAAATGGATACCATTGAGCTTGCTCAGCTTCGGGCATGGAAGGATTCGACGGCGCAGGAACAAAATTATATTGCTCCTAAGGTGGTAACCAAGCAAGCAACGAAAAGTGCAACCGCAAAACGTACCACTAGTAGCTACCAAAGTCCTAAAATGGTTTCGGAAACTCAAAATGCTGCTAAAGTAAAAAAGGGTTGGAGCAAAGCAGCAAAGGGCACGGCTATCGGTGCTGGCGCCGGTGCAGTTCTAGGTGCAGTGATCAATAAAAAAAATCGTGCAGTAGGTGCAGTAATTGGTGGCGTGATCGGTGGCGGTGGTGGTTATGTTCTAGGTCGCGGAATGGATAAAAAAGATGGGCGATATTAACACTAAAGAAAACAATTATTGAAGGGGCATTGGCCCCTTTTTTTTATTCTACGATAAAACTCTGAAATGATCACAGCAGCCGTCCAAGGATTTTATTAAAGCTGAACTTTGAAATTCTTAATTTTAACAAAACTAATTGCAATGAGTAAGTTCAAAATCTTCGGTCTTGTTTTAATAATTTTATTTGCGTGCATATTATCCCAATCATGGATGCCTTCAGCCAAAAGTGAAAGAGAATTTTATCAGCTTACAGTTTATCATTTTGCCAAAGACTCCCAGGAAAAAGTGATCGATAACTATCTTCAAAATGCTTTGATACCTGCATTACATAAAATAAGTATTAAAAATGTTGGAGTATTTAAGAATCGTTCGAATGATACACTTGCTGATAAAACTATGTATGTATTAATACCCCGAAAGTCTTTAGAAGAAATAATGAAGATATCATCAAAACTGAATAGTGATAAGAGTTACCAGGCGGCGGGGGCAGAATATCTGGATGCTGTTTATACAACTGCACCGTACTCAAGGATGGAAACAATTTTGCTTTATGCATTTCCACTGGCACCACAACTTCAATTACCTAAGCTAAATGGTCCCAGAAAGGACAGGGTCTATGAGCTGCGCAGCTACGAAAGTGCTACGGAAAAGATCTTTAAAAACAAAGTACAAATGTTCAATGAAGGTGACGAGGTTGGGTTATTCAAGCGGTTGAATTTTAATGCAAGCTTTTACGCAGAAGTGATTGCCGGAAGCAAGATGCCAAACCTTATGTATATGACATGTCATGAAAATAAAACAGCCAGAGATGCTAACTGGAAGAATTTTGTCGATGACCCATATTGGAAAAAACTTTCTTCTATGCCGGAGTATCAGCATAATGTTTCGCATATCGATATTAGCTTTTTATACCCCACAGAATATTCAGATTTTTAAAGGGATTTATCCTTCAAACTTATATTTTCCTTGTACAATGTTCTTGGATTCACAGGTTGCATGGTTTTTGCTTTTAAAAGAAAACCTCCTCAAAAGCCCTTCATATGAAAAAAAACCTTTTCTTTTTTTCCTGTTTATTAATCGGAGTATTAGCTACATTAAACATGCAGTCACAAAGCTTGAAAAATCTTGAAGATAACAATGGGTTTAAGAAATATAAGCTTGGCTCTAAATTCGTTCTTGGTTTGGGAGTAAAACATAGAGATGAGGAAGGCGCTGATAAAATTGTGATCGACTATGCGAAGGAAACGATCGGCGATATACCCGTAAAAGCCGTCGAATTGTATTATTTGAAAGATACCTTAGCAAAGATCATTGTACAAGTTTCTCCCGAGTATTATGAAAAGCTTATCGATGCATGCAAAAGCTCTTTTGGTCAACCAACCAAAGACATTAGCAATAATGAAAAAGGAAAATTTGATAGCTCATCTTATGAAAATTATTATAAGGATAACTATGTGTGGAAAGCCCCCCGTTTGCGAATGGAATACTTTTATTTATATCCTAAAATGGGTAGCGGCGCTTATGGCACCCGGACTCTTAATCTCACATATATATTAAATGATTACGGACAGCGGTTGCAAAGAGTTCAAAGAGGTATTAACTCGTCTAAGAATTTCTAATAAATGATTTAAGTAATATCTTTATTCCATGCCCATCTTAATTGCGGATGAAAAAGATATTCCAACTTTAGTTGCGTTAATGGATAGCGCCTATCGTGGCGAAAATTCAAAAAAAGGATGGACTTCTGAAGCCAATCTTTTTATTGGTAACAAGAGAACCGACGAAACAACAGTTGAAGATCTTATTAAAAAACCAGGTGCCATTTTTCTAAAATATTTAAGTGATAAAGGAAATTTAGAAGGGTGTGTTCTTCTTAATAAAAAGGACAACAGGATCTATCTTGGTATGTTTTCAGTTTCACCATCAGCCCAAGGAAAGGGAATTGGCAAAAAACTGTTAGCTGCTGCAGATGATTATGCAAAAGAAAATAACTGTTTCTCAATTTATATGACCGTTATTACTGTACGCAAGGAATTAATCGCCTGGTATGAAAGGAATGGTTATACAAAGACAGGTAAGGTACTCCCCTTCCCTGTTGATGAACGCTATGGAATTCCTACGCAGCCTCTTGAAATGTTGGTGCTTGAAAAGCACTTATAGAAGAGTTTTTATATTTTATATTTTTCTTCTAACAATCTTTATAAACAAAAAAGGTCTTCAATTGAAGACCTTGGCTAGACCAAAGAATGTTTATTAATTTTCTAACGCACCGTCTTCCTTAAATTTCTTAAAAACAGCAATTACATCCGGCGGTAATTTTTCTGTCTTTTTAAACGGCATAAACCCTTTGTCGGTTGGATTTAGCTCTATACGATGAATGACCTTATCAATATCTGCTTTCACATTTGCATAGTTATCGTACGGCTTTTTATTTCCACCTTTTGATGGAATATGGCAGGGGGCACAATTACCAGCAATAACAGTAGAAACATTTGAATAAGTAGTTTTAGGAACAGCAGCAGTCTTGGAGGCCTTCTTGGATGATGAACAATAAGTAAGGCCCATTGCCAGAACAGCCACGCCTGCGAATACATAAATTTTTTTCATTCTATAGGTTTTTTAGTTTTTAAAAGTATTGAAAAAATCTTAATCAAAGAATCTTTCCTTTTTTGATAATTATCAAATTTATCCAGGCGGTACATTTGCGTCACTTTTATGCTAACGCCTGTTCTCGCTACATATAAAAATGCTTATAGCGGTTTATCCCGTTCCACCTGGCTGCTTTCTATTGTAATGTTAATCAACAGGAGTGGTACTATGGTTGTGCCTTTTCTTACGCTTTACCTTATTTCAAAGGGATATAGTGTGTCT
>VBAS01000210.1 GCA_005882975.1 Bacteroidota bacterium
TGCAAAATTGCAAAGCAAGCTTAAGCTAATATTGACAAAATATTATCTGCCTATGCTGCAGGAAGCCGGGGATAAGCAAGCAGATGAGATTACACAAAAAGCAAAACTTCTTTTACAGCCAATCACGGACGTACACCTTTACTCATCCAATATCGATGACGGTCTTGAAAAAGGTGATATACGATTCGTCTGGCTTTTCGGTGCCATTGCTTGTTTTATTTTGATCATTGCATGTATTAATTTTATCAATCTTTCTACAGCAAAATCAGCCAACCGGGCAAAGGAAGTAGGCTTGAGAAAAGTAGTGGGATCACATCGAATTAATCTCATTAAACAATTTTTGACAGAGTCCCTGTTATTCAGCATCTTTTCATTTGCATTGGGAATTCTTCTTGCCGCATTATTTCTTCCCTTTTTTAATAAACTGTTTGATAAAAACCTGAGCATTCCCTGGATAGCGTGGTGGTTATTTCCTGTCATGCTTTTTGCAGCCCTAATCATTGGTGTCATTGCAGGACTATATCCATCATTTTATCTTTCTGCTTTTAAACCGATCGATGTTCTGAAAGGACAATTAAGCAAAGGAAGCCGGAATTCAGTTTTAAGAAATGGCCTTGTTGTCTTCCAATTCTCTACTTCGATCATTCTTATTATCAGCACAACGGTCATTTACAAACAAACACATTATATACTTAATAAAAAGACAGGCTTCAATAAAGACCAGGTTTTGCTGATACAAGGAACCAATACGCTGGGAGATAAAACTCTGAGTTTTAAAAATGAACTGTTGAAATCTGCTGATATAAAAAATGTTTCGATCAGCGATTATTTGCCTGTATCGGGAACCAAACGTGATGGCAATACTTTTTATAAAGAAGGAAAGATGAAGGAAGATATCGGGGTAAGCAGCCAGAAGTGGAGAGTGGATTATGATTATATGCATACAATGGAAATGAAGATCATTGAAGGACGAAATTTTTCAAAAGATATGGCTTCTGATTCTTCCGCCACCATTATCAATAAGACGATGGCAGGAAAACTGGGTTTGAAAAACCCGATCGGTCAGCGCATTGTAAACGGATGGGAAACATGGACAGTCATTGGTGTGATGGAAGATTTCAATTTTGAATCAATGAAGCAGGACGTAACTCCGCTTTGTGTTGTGTTAGGAAATAATACTTCAACGATCGTTGCTGTAAAAATAAAAACTACGGATACAAAATCAGTTATTGGCTATATAAGTTCATTGTGGAAAGGTTTTGCGCCCGACCAACCAATACGTTATACTTTTCTTGATGAGAGTTTCGCAAATATGTATGCGGAAGTACAACGGACCGGCGATATTTTTACCGCATTTGCCGTACTGGCTATTATCATTGCGTGCCTCGGTTTGTTTGCTTTATCCGCTTTTATGGCTGAGCAGCGTAACAAAGAGATCGGTATACGCAAAGTGCTTGGTGCAACTGTAAGCAGCATTACAGCAATGTTGTCAAAGGATTTTGTAAAACTGGTTATTATATCCATTGTTATTGCAACACCGATCGCATATTGGACAATGACAAAATGGTTACAGGATTTTGCTTACCGCATTTCGATCAGTTGGTGGATGATCGCGGTAGCCGGTTTGGCCGCTATTATGATCGCACTGATCACAATAAGTTTTCAGTCAATAAAGGCCGCTATTGCTAATCCTATGAAAAGTTTGAGAACAGAATAAAAATATATCGTCATGATCAAAAACTATTTGTTATTAGCCATTAAACATCTGAAGAAACAGAAAGTATTTTCAGTCATTAATATATTGGGACTGACCGTAGGTATTACCTGTTGCCTGATGATCTTCCTTTTTATCATGAATGAATTGAGCTATGACAATTTTCATAAAAACGGAAAGAATATTTACAGAGTGATGCGGGTTGCCAATAATAATGGTGAAAGGCGTGAGATACCTTATTTGTCTCCTCCGTATGGACCTTCTTTAGTAAATGATTATCCTGATGCTATTCAAAGACAAGTAAGGATAATGCGGGATAATGATCTTATCAGTTATAATAATATTTCATTTAATGAAGGAAATGTTTACCTGACCGACAAAAACTTCTTTAGTTTTTTTGATTTTCATTTGATCAAAGGGGATACTGCCACTGTATTAAAAGACCCAAATAGTATTGTATTAACAGAGACGGCAGCAAAAAAATATTTTGGTACTGATGATCCTATAGGAAAGACCCTTGAGTTTAATAAGCAACAGCAATTAAAGGTTACAGGCATAGCTGCAGATGTGCCTGTAAATTCTCATTTGCAGTTTGATATGGTCATACCATTAGAAGTGCTTCGCCCTATGCAACCCGATTGGTTCACTCAATGGCCTAATAACGGATTATTCACTTACGTTCAATTAAATCCTGCTGTAGATCCAAAAAAATTATCGGCGCAGTTCCCTTCTTTCATGGATAAATACATGGGCGAATTTTATGTAACCTTCGGTTTTAAAATGGCTCTGGTGATAAAGCCATTAAATGAGATCTATTTTGCTACAGATGCACTTGATGGCAGTGTTAAGCACGGGAATAAAAAGATGGTATACATCTTTATGTCCATTGCTATTTTGATCCTGTTTATTGCATGTATAAATTTTATCAATCTTGCTACTGCGAGAGCTACAGACAGGGCAAAAGAAGTAGGATTGCGTAAAGTTTTAGGGGCTGTACGCAAACAACTGGTGAGTCAGTTCATGATGGAATCTGTTTTGTTTGCCACCGTTGCTTCTATCCTTTCATTTGGTCTTGTGCAAATATTGATGCCTGCGTATACTAATTTATTAGGCTACCAATTACCTTCTTTCTGGAATGATGCACGGGTATATGGTTTTATATTAGGAGTAATAATAATTGTTGGATTATTAGCGGGAAGCTACCCTGCATTTTTACTTTCATCATTTACACCGATCGAATCTTTAAAAGGAAAATTGAAAACGGGGTTGAAAGGAGTTTTCTTTAGAAAGGCACTCGTTGTTTTTCAGTTTGGAATTTCGGTGCTGCTGATCGTAAGTGTCATTGTTATTATGAGCCAGATGAATTATCTGCGTAATACTGACCTTGGTTTTAACAAAGAGCAATCAATGATCGTACGATTTGATAACATGAGCATTTCTGCTAAGAAAAAACAGTTTAAAAATGAGCTGTTAAGTATTCCTGCAGTAAACAGTGTGTCGTTAATGTCCGGAGAGCCCGGAGGATTTCATGATAGTTACTCTTTTGAATCGCAGGCAAAGCCAGATGAGAAGATGTTATTCAGTACAGAATTTACAGATCTTGATTTTGTAAAGACATTGGGGTTAAAAATAATTGCAGGAAGAGATCTTTCGGAAAGTTTTGCAACAGATTCTGCGCAATCAGTGCTTATCAATCGCAATGCTGCCAATAAACTCGGCTATACTCCAGATCAGGCAATTGGTAAATGGATAAGAAATATTTCAAGAGACAGTCTTCGCAGAACAATAGTAGGAGTGGTGGAAGATTATCATTATGTTTCTTTGAAAGATCTAATTGGCCCGTTGGTGATTTCGCCCGGAAGAGACAAACGTTTAGCATTGATCAAATTAAAAACGGACCGGCTGCAATCAACAATTGCCAGCATCAAAAAAGTATATACGGATGCAGCGCCGGATTATCCATTTGAATATAATTTTTTAGATGAACAATTTGATCTGCATTATAAAACAGAAGCAAAGCAGCAGGCAGTGCTGGGCATTTTTTCTGGCATCGCAATTTTTATAGCATGTCTTGGATTATTCGGGTTAGCTTCTTATACATCTATAAAGAGAACAAAAGAGATCGGTGTACGAAAAGTACTCGGTTCTTCAATTCAAAATATTTGTTTTTTATTATCAAAAGATCTGTTGCGTCCTGTTTTATTGGGAACCTTACTGGCAACACCTGTTGGTTACTATGCAATGAGTAAATGGTTACAAAGTTTTGCGTACCGGATCGATCTTCATTGGTGGATGTTTGGAGTCGCTGTTTTTACTGCAATGGTTATTGCATTATTAACGGTCGGTTCCCAGGCTATAAAGGCTGCTCTTGCAAACCCGATTAAATCATTAAGAACTGAATAAAACCTGCTTATGATAAAAAATTATTTCAAAATTGCCTGGAGAAACCTTATAAAAAGTAAAGGCTACAGTTTTATTAACATCGGTGGCCTTGCTACTGGTATGGCTGTGGCTATACTTATTGGGTTGTGGATCTATGATGAAGTAAGTTTTAACCGCTATCATGAAAATTACAGTCGTGTTGCCCAAGTGATGCAAAACCAAACTTTCAATGGAACAAAAGAAACTGAAAATACATTGCCTTACCTGACCGCTGAGGAAATACGGAACAAATTTTCTTCTGATTTTAAATATGTAGCAGAGGCTTCATGGGATGGTGATTATGTTTTATCTGTTGGTGATAAAAGATTTATGATCGGGGGGCAATTCTTTGGACCGAAGATCACTGAGATATTAAGTCTTAAAATGATCCATGGCACAAGAGATGGTCTTAAAGAACCCTATTCTATTTTATTATCAAAGTCGATTGCAAAAACTTTTTTTGGCAATGACGATCCTGTAGGTAAAACTATCACTTATGGGAATAAATATGATCTGAAAGTAACAGGGGTATATGAAGATTTCCCTTATAACTCATCTTTCAACAAAATAAAAGTTTTATTACCATGGGATCTGTTTATTATAATGAATCCATGGATAAAGAAAATGGAAGAGCCATGGGGCAGCAACTTCACACAATGTTATGCAATGATCGCTGACAATGCGGATATGAAAAAAGTTTCTGCAAAGATCAAAGATGTAAAATATAATAAAGTAAATAAAGATGAACAGCGATATAAAGCAGAAGTATTTCTTCATCCGATGTCTAAATGGCATTTATATTCTGATTTCAAAAAAGGTGTAAATACCGGCGGACGAATTGAATTTGTCTGGCTTTTTGGTATCATCGGGATCTTCGTTTTACTGCTGGCTTGTATCAATTTCATGAACTTAAGTACGGCACGATCGGAAAAAAGAGCCAAAGAAGTTGGAATTCGTAAAGCAATTGGTTCGATGCGCCAACAACTCATCAAACAGTTTTTTGCAGAATCATTATTAGTTGTTTTCATTGCTTTTTTTATTTCGCTGATCATAGTGACATTGGTGTTGCCGGCTTTCAACGATGTTGCCGATAAGAAGATGACGATCTTATGGACAAATCCTTTGTTCTGGATATTTTGTTTTGCCTTTATACTTTTTACAGGGTTGATCGCCGGAAGTTATCCAGCACTTTACCTATCATCTTTTCACCCGGTAAAAATTCTTAAGGGTACATTTAAAGTTGGCCGTTTTTCAGCCGTTCCACGTAAGGTGATGGTTGTAATTCAATTTACTGTTTCAGTTGCTTTGATCATTGGAACTGTAATTGTTTTTCAACAGATACAATATGCAAAGGATCGTCCGATCGGTTATCAAAAAGACGGATTGCTCAGGATCCCATTAGGAGATGACGTTTATAAACATTATGAAGCCGTAAGAACTGAATTAAAAAATGAAAGGGTCATTACCGAAATGGCTATTTCCCAAAGTCCGCTTACGAATGTATGGAATACGAATGGCGGATTTAACTGGGAGGGAAAAGATCCTAATATGGCAGTTGATTTTCCTAACAATGCAGTGTCATACGAATATGGAAAAACAATTGGTTGGACGATGAAAGAAGGAAGAGATTTTTCCAAAGACTTTGCTTCTGACTCCACAGCATTTATTATTAATGAATCAGCTGCAAAATTTTTAGGATTTAAAGATCCGGTTGGCAAAATACTGGAGTGGGAGAAGGTTCCTTACAGGATAATCGGCGTAGTAAAAGACCTGTTGGTTGAATCACCATATTACCCGGTACGGGCTTCTTTGTATCATTTATCCAGGGAGCAGGAAAACTTAATGATCATTCGGTTGAACAGGGATAAGAGTGCAAAAGCATGTTTGACAAAAATTGAAAGCGTATTGAAGAAGTATGAGCCCAACATACCTTTTGTTTACAATTTTACTGATGACGAATTTGCAAACAAGTTTGGAAACGAAGAACGTATTGGTAAGCTATCTTCTTATTTTTCTATTCTTGCAATATTCATTTCCTGTCTTGGTCTTTTTGGCCTTGCAAGTTTTGTAGCAGAACAACGCACCAAAGAGATCGGTATTCGCAAAGTGTTAGGGGCATCAGTGATGAGTCTTTGGAGAATGCTTTCAAAAGACTTTATTTTCCTGGTACTTGTTTCGTGTTTTGTAGCTATCCCGGTTTCCTATTTTTATTTAAAAGGATGGTTAGCAAAATATGACTACCGGATCCATATCTCGTGGTGGGTATTTGCAGCAGCGGGTTCCTGCGCACTTATAATAACAATTCTTGTTGTGAGTTCACAAGCAATAAAAGCGGCACTTGCAAATCCAGCAAAAAGTTTAAAAACAGAATAACTAAAAATTAAAAGATCAATTATGAGAAAGCTTTTTTTATTAAACCTTGTTCTTGCCATCAGCTTTTCTGTCGTTGCGCAAAACAAAGAGCCTTACATGACAAAGTCATTAAGTAATGAAACTGTAAAAAACACAGAAGTGCAAACATCTGGCGGAAGTATTACTGTTACCGGTGTGAATTCTGCGGCTGAAACAAAGGTGGAAGTATACATTCATGGCAATAATGGCAAAAATGAAATTTCAAAAGAAGAGATCACAAAACGATTAGAAGATTATGACCTCACGGTATCTGTTAACAGTAATAAATTAACAGCTATCGCAAAACCCAAACAAAGAAATATGGATTGGAAAAAAGGTTTGAGCATTTCTTTTAAGGTTTTTGTTCTTAAAAATGTTTCTACTGATCTATCAACAAGTGGCGGCAGCATCAACTTAACCAATTTAACAGGAGAACAAAAGTTTTCAACAAGCGGTGGCAGTTTGAATATAGATAATGTAGGTGGCAATATAGATGGAAGGACCTCAGGCGGAAGCATACACCTCGAAAATTCAAGAGATGATATTGATCTTTCCACAAGCGGTGGTAGCATTGAAGCCAGCAATTGTGATGGAAAACTTCGTCTCAGCACTTCAGGAGGCTCGCTGAATTTAA
>VBAS01000211.1 GCA_005882975.1 Bacteroidota bacterium
TAAATAAATATTCGAAAACAATTACACAGGATCCGACACAACCAGCGGCGCAGGCAATGTTGTATGGAATTGGCTTGACAGAAGATGATCTGAAGAAACCGCAGATAGGTGTGTGCAGTATGGGTTATGATGGTAATACATGTAACATGCACCTGAATGACCTGGCGAAAATAGTAAAACAAGGTGTGTGGGATAATGACATGGTGGGTTTGATCTTTAATACAATAGGTATCAGTGACGGGATAAGTAATGGTACTGATGGAATGAGATATTCGTTAGTAAGCCGTGACCTCATCGCTGATTCAATTGAATCAGTAATGGGTGGTTTTTATTATGACGGTCTTATTGCGATACCGGGTTGTGATAAGAATATGCCGGGTTCGATCATTGCAATGGGGAGATTGAACCGGCCTTCGATAATGTTGTATGGAGGCACAATTGCAGCGGGACATTATAAAGGACAAGACTTAAATATAATATCCGCATTTGAAGCGTTGGGGCAAAAAATTGCAGGCACTTTAAATCCTGAAGATTTTAAACAGATAGTTCAGCATTCATGTCCGGGTGCAGGTGCATGCGGCGGCATGTACACCGCAAACACAATGGCATCGGCAATTGAAGCATTGGGAATGAGTTTACCTTTTTCTTCTTCTAATCCTGCCTTAAGTGAAGACAAGAAAAAAGAATGTTTGAATGCAGGTAAAGCGTTGAGATTATTACTTGAAAAAAATATTCGTCCATCAGATATCATGACCCGCAAAGCATTTGAGAATGCAATTACGGTTATCATGATCCTTGGTGGCAGCACAAATGCGGTATTGCATTTGATCGCAATGGCAAGATCAGTCGGTGTTCCTTTATCTATTGATGATTTTCAAACCATCAGTGATAAAGTGCCCGTGTTAGCAGATTTCAAACCCTCTGGAAAATATCTTATGCAGGATCTTCACCAGCATGGTGGACTTCCGTCAGTAATGAAATATTTATTGTCGAAGGGATTGCTGCATGGCGATTGTTTGACAGTTACCGGTAAAACGGTTGCAGAAAATTTAGCAGGTGTTCCGGATCTGGATTTTAAGGCTCAGGACATTATTCATCCATTAGAACAACCGTTAAAAAAAACGGGACACCTGCAAATTCTGTATGGCAATCTTGCTGAGAAAGGAAGTGTTGCAAAAATTTCTGGTAAAGAAGGTGAAAAATTTGTGGGGCCCGCAAGAGTATTTGATGGTGATCAAAAATTAATTGCGGGAATACAAAGTGGATTGATAAAAGCAGGTGATGTGGTCGTGATAAAAAATGAAGGCCCCAAAGGTGCGCCAGGTATGCCGGAAATGTTGAAACCAACTTCAGCGATCAGTGGTGCGGGACTTGGAAAGAATGTTGCATTAATAACTGACGGAAGATTCAGCGGCGGCACTCATGGATTTGTTGTAGGACATATTACACCTGAAGCACACGAAGGCGGGTTGATCGGATTTGTGCATGATGATGATATTATCGAGATCGACGTAACAAAGAACACGATCAATTTAAAAGTAAGTGATGAAGAAATAAAAAAGAGAAAGGCCAACTGGAAACAACCATCATTGAAAGTAAACAGGGGCGTATTATATAAATATGCACGATTTGTAAAAGATGCAAGTGAAGGCTGTGTAACAGACGAAGCATAAAGAATAAAAATGACCAAACAATATTTTTTAGAAGTAGCGGATTATAACATTTGGGCAAATGATATTGTTCTGTCATGGCTGAATAATATTACTGATGAGCAATGGGAAAAACATGTCGTAAGTAGTTTTAATAGCATAGCAGAAACAGTATTGCATATTACAAGTGCTGAAAAGATATGGCTGGAAAGATTGAATAAAGCAGAATCACCTGTTTGGTTGCAATCAACTTTTAAAGGAACAAGAAATGAAGTGATCGGGTTATGGAAAAATGCTTCGACTGGATTGAAAAAATTTGTTGAAGGTTTTAACGAAGAAGCATTGATGGATAAATTAGTTTTTAGAAGAATAAATGGTGACAGGTATGAGATGCCACATTACCAGGTCTTTGCTCATATATTCAATCACTCTACCTATCATCGTGGACAGTTGGTTACAATGCTGAGACAAGTAGGATTTACCGAGGTAGGTTCAACAGATAAGTTAGGTTATTACAGAAAATAAATCATTTAATATGGACACACTTGAATTAACCAAAGAGAAAAAAACAAAAGCAGCTACTGAAAACATTTCAGGTAGCGAAGCAGTATTAAGAGCTTTTGTTGCCGAAGGTGTTGAAACCATCTTTGGTTATCCCGGCGGCGCTATCATGCCGATCTATGATGCATTGTATGATTATCATGATAAGCTTACACATATATTAGTTCGTCATGAGCAAGGAGCCATACATGCAGCACAAGGTTTTGCAAGAGTGAGTGGAAGAACTGGTGTTGTATTTGCAACCAGTGGGCCCGGTGCTACAAATCTTGTAACAGGGTTAGCCGATGCAATGATCGACTCTACTCCTGTTGTTTGTATTACAGGACAAGTGTTTGCTCATTTATTGGGTACGGATGCATTCCAGGAAACAGATGTAATAAATATTACAACTCCTGTTACCAAATGGAATTACCAGGTTACAGATGCAACTGAAATTCCTCATGTATTGGCAAAAGCATTTTATATCGCTGGTAGCGGAAGACCAGGACCTGTGCTGATCGACATCACTAAAAATGCACAGTTACAATTATTCGATTACAACGGATATGAAAAGTGTGAGCATATAAGAAGCTATCGTCCGAAGCCTATTGTGCGCAAAGAATATATTGAGCAGGCAGCGAAGCTGATAAATAAAGCTGAAAAACCATTTGTGATCTTTGGACAAGGTGTAATTCTTGGAAAAGCAGAAAAAGAATTTCAAAAATTTATCGAGAAAGCAGGGATTCCTGCTGCATGGACGATCATGGGTATGAGTGCAATTCCAACTAATCATCCACTAGGAGTTGGTATGCTTGGTATGCATGGAAATTACGGACCAAATCTTTTGACAAATGAATGTGATGTATTGATCGCAATCGGTATGCGTTTCGACGATCGTGTTACTGGTCGCCTCGATAAATATGCTAAACAGGCAAAGGTTATCCATTTAGATATTGATCCATCTGAAATCGACAAGAATGTAAAAGCAACAGTGCCAGTATGGGGTGATTGTAAAGAAACGTTACCGTTATTAACTGAATTGGTGCAACAAAAAGTTTATCCCCAATGGTTGCAGAAATTCAATGATTGCATGAAGAAAGAGCAGGAAAAATGTATCAAGGCAGAAATGAATCCTGATACAGAAGTTCTCACGATGGGAGAAGTAATTACTGCCATCAATGAATTAACAAAAGGAGATGCTGTGATCGTAACTGATGTTGGTCAGCACCAGATGGTAGCATGTCGTTATGCAGAATATAATGCAAGCAAAAGTAATATTACAAGTGGCGGATTGGGTACAATGGGTTTTGCATTGCCAGCAGCAATTGGCGCCAGCTACGGTGCCCCCGACAGAACAGTTATTGCGATCATTGGTGATGGTGGTATTCAAATGACGATACAGGAATTGGGGACCATAATGCAATTCAACCCTACTGTAAAGATCATTATCCTTAATAATAAATTTTTAGGAATGGTTCGCCAGTGGCAGGAGTTGTTTCATAAGAACCGTTATTCATTTGTAGATATACAGAGCCCGGATTTTGTAATGGTTGCAAAGGGTTATGGTATTGAAGGGAAAAGTATTTGCAAAAGAGAAGATGTGAAGAACGCATTGAAAGAAATGCTAGATCATAAAGGAAGTTATTTGCTGGAAGTAATTGTGGGTAAAGAGAATAATGTATTTCCAATGGTGCCGCAAGGTCGTGGTGTGGCTGAAGTTGTTTTAAGTAAAGAAGAAATTTGAGAGAAGTCAGTAAGTCCGGAAGTCGGTAAGACAGAAAGACTATTCAATAAATTAAAAATTACTTCCGGACTTACGGACTTACCGTCTTCCGGTCTAAAAATGAGATTATGCAAAAACAAGAATATACAATTACGGTGTACACAGAAAACCAAATTGGTTTACTGAACCGTATTGCTATTATCTTTTCAAGAAGAAAGATAAATGTGGAAAGCTTGAATACTTCTCCAAGTGAAATTGAAAGTGTACATCGCTTTACAATTGTCATTAACGAAGTGGAAGATGTAGTACGTAAACTATGCCGCCAAATTGAAAAACAAGTGGAAGTATTAAAAGCCTATTACAACACCAATGAGGAGATCATCTGGCAAGAACTGGCTCTATACAAAGTACCCACTGAAATTATTGCCGAAGAAGTAAAAGTAGAACGATTGCTAAGCCGGTTTGGAGCAAAAGCTGTTGTTATAAGAAAAGATTATACTGTATTTGAAGTAAGCGGTCAGCGGGAAGAAACAGATTCTTTTATTAAAGTTCTGGAACCATATGGATTAATTGAATTTGTAAGGAGTGCAAGAGTGGCGATCATAAAAAACAGTGACGGTTTCCATAAAAAATTAAAATCATTTGAATACAAGGAACCGGGTGAAGAAGTAGTAGAGAATGAATTTTTGAGTGAGAATGAGAAAGTGTTTAGTATGTAGTCAGAAAGTCAGGAAAGACGGGAAGTTAGAAAGAATCTTCCCGATAATTTGAAATTATCCTTCGGACTTTCGGACTTACCGACTTCCGGTCTTAATAACAAAAACAAAATTTTAAAAGTTTAAAACAAATACAATGGCAAAATTAAATTTCGGCGGCACAACAGAAAACGTTGTAACCCGTGAAGAATTTCCCCTGGCAAAAGCACAGGAAGTATTAAAAAGCGAAACTGTAGCGGTGATTGGTTACGGCGTGCAAGGCCCTGGCCAGGCATTGAATCAAAAAGATAACGGTATCAATGTGATCGTTGGTCAACGTAAAAATTCTAAGACATGGGATAAAGCGGTACGTGATGGATTTGTGCCTGGCGAAACATTATTTGAAATTGAAGAAGCATTGCAACGTGGTACTATTATATGTTACCTGTTGAGTGATGCAGCACAAATTGCTTTATGGCCAACTGTAAAAAAACATTTAACTCCCGGCAAGGCATTATATTTTTCTCATGGGTTTGGTATCACGTTCAATGAACAAACTGGTATTATTCCTCCAAAGGATGTGGATGTATTCTTAGTAGCGCCTAAGGGCTCGGGAACTTCTCTACGCAGAATGTTTTTACAAGGTCGTGGCCTGAATAGTTCTTATGCTATTTTCCAGGATGCAACGGGTAAAGCATTTGACAGGGTGATCGCACTCGGTATTGCTGTTGGTAGCGGATATTTATTTGAAACAGATTTCAAAAAAGAAGTTTACTCTGATCTTACTGGTGAAAGAGGAACATTGATGGGTGCAATACAAGGAATTTTTGCTGCGCAGTACCAGGTATTGCGTGATAAAGGCCACTCCCCTTCTGAGGCATTTAATGAAACAGTTGAAGAATTAACACAATCATTGATGCCATTGGTTGCTGAAAATGGAATGGATTGGATGTATGCCAACTGTTCAACAACTGCACAACGTGGTGCATTGGATTGGTGGAAAAAATTCCGTGATGCAACGGCACCTGTATTTAAAGAACTATATGAAAGTGTCGCTGCGGGCAAAGAAAGTCAACGTTCAATTGATAGCAACAGTAAAGCTGATTACAGGGAAAAACTGGAAGAAGAATTAAAAGAATTACGTGAAAGTGAATTATGGCAGGCTGGCAAAACCGTTCGTTCATTGCGTCCGGAAAATCAACCTGCAAAAACTGAAAAGAAAAAAACTGAAGCAGTAGCTTAAATACATCATTAGAAAATTCAAATGGAAAAAGTAATTTTAAAAGGGAGCCTTCAAAGCTTTCCGCCACATGGCGGAGCGATGGGGTTAGATTTTGCTGGCGCAGCGTTACGACTGAAAAAGATCGTAACAAAAACCCCTTTGCAACGCAGCACTCACCTTTCAAAGAAATATGATTGTAATGTTTTTTTGAAGAGGGAAGATCTGCAGGTAGTGAGAAGCTATAAATTACGGGGCGCTTATAATATGATGAGCACTCTGCCAAAAGAACAATTGGATAGAGGTGTTGTTTGTGCCAGTGCCGGCAATCATGCACAGGGTTTTGCATTTAGTTGTAAAAAGCTAAACGCAAAAGGCGTTGTATTCATGCCGACCATCACTCCTAATCAGAAAGTGAAACAAACACAAATGCATGGAGATGGGAATGTGGAAATAAAATTGGTAGGCGACACATTCGACGATTGCGCCATTATTGCAAAAAAATATACGGAGGATAATGGTATGGTCTTCATTCCTCCTTTTGATGATCACAGGATCATTGAAGGACAAGGAACGGTTGGAGTTGAGATACTGGAAGATCTAAACTATGTAGATTATTTATTTCTTCCGATCGGTGGTGGTGGATTATGTGCAGGCGTTGGTTCTTATTTCAAAACTTATTCGCCAAAAACAAAGATCATAGGACTGGAACCTGAAGGTGCACCGGCAATGTATGAAGCATTAAAGAAAGGCTCACCTGTTACGTTGGAAAACATTGATCGTTTTGTTGATGGAGCTGCTGTAAAAAGGGTTGGGGATATTACATTTCCTATTTGCAAAGAAGTATTAGACGATATGCACCTTATATCTGAAGGAAAAGTTTGTTCAACCATTGTGAAATTATATAATGAAGATGCGATTGTGGTTGAACCAGCTGGTGCATTATCTATTGCTGCATTGGATGATTTTGCCAATGAAATAAAATACAAAACTGTGGTGTGCATTGTCAGTGGAAGCAATTGAAGGACTTAAACATTATTTCCTCATCAACTTTGCGCAACGTCCCGGCGCTTTAAAGGAATTTGTGAACAATGTACTTGGCCCCACTGATGATATTACACGATTTGAGTACATGCAAAAGAATAATAAGGAAGCAGGACCTGCCCTTGTTGGTATAGAGTTGAAGAGCCGCGAAGATTATGATGCTCTTTTAAGCAACCTAAATAAATATCATATTGGCTATACTGAATTGAGTAAGGATAATACATTGTTTAGTTATTTGGTGTAAACAATGTATTTTGCCAAGCCGGTGAACGAGACATCTCAAACTTTTCTGAGTCTGAGATGTCTCGTTTGCTTTATAATTATTTGTATTTTTGTATTAATAAATTTTGAACTATGAACATCCAATATCCACCTAACGAAGTAAGGCTTCCGACAATTGAACTTCACCAAGCTGATAAACCGCATCTTCATCATGAGGAAATGTTTTATGGTGATCGTGTTAATTACAACAACTACATTTATGGGCCGATGAAAGTTGTAAACAGTCAATACAACATTACTGATTATCCAACCAATTGACCGATGATAGTGGACTAAGTGACCTCGTTTTTTTGCAATTCAACACTCCTTCAAATCCGCACTTATTGTTACTTTTACGGCTTATAATTAAAAATCACTATGTCAAAAGTCAAAGTTGGTTTGGTGCAGATGAGTTGTTCGAACAATAAAGAGGCGAATTTGCAAAAGGCAATAGAAAAAGTAAAAGAAGCTGCTGCAAAGGGTGCACAGATAGTCTGTCTGCAGGAATTATTTACTTCTCTTTATTTCTGCGATGTGGAAGATTATGAAAATTTCAAACTTGCCGAATCAATACCTGGCCCTTCCTCAGACGCATTGAGCAAACTGGCAAAAGAATTAAACGTAGTGATCATTGCATCTCTCTTTGAAAAAAGAGCACAGGGCATTTATCACAACACCACGGCTGTGCTAGATGCAGATGGTTCCTATCTCGGTAAATACAGGAAGATGCATATACCTGATGATCCTGCTTACTATGAAAAATTCTATTTCACACCGGGAGATCTCGGATATAAAGTTTTCAAAACAAAATATGCAACTTTTGGTGTGTTGATATGCTGGGATCAATGGTATCCAGAAGCAGCAAGAATTACTTCATTAATGGGTGCGGAAATTTTATTTTATCCAACAGCTATTGGCTGGGCCACTTCACAAGATGAAGCAACAAATACGGAACAATACAACGCATGGCAAACGATTCAACGAAGTCACTCTGTTGCTAATGCTGTGCATGTGGTAAGTGTAAATCGAGTTGGTTTGGAACAAGACGGAGCTATGAAATTCTGGGGTG
>VBAS01000212.1 GCA_005882975.1 Bacteroidota bacterium
CACCAGCTCAGGCCGGAAATACAATACTTCCGATGTTTCTTTTTCACCAGCATGCTGATCGCCTGCTGCATCAGATTTACGCAATGCTGTTACTTGGTTTTTAAAAACAGAATCAGAGGATGGCTGAAAAAAATACACGGCATAGTTTCTTTCTTTTTCAAGCCTTGTTTGAATAAAATATTTTATCAGTTCAGGATTACCGCCGTGGCCGTTTACAATAACAATCTTAGTAAATCCATTTCTTGCAATTTCCTCGCAGGTATTTTCCAGGAGATCCCATACAACTCTTTCTGGCAATGCAAATACACCGGGCTGATGTTTGGCTTCGTTTATCTGTCCATAAAAATAATCGGGGAATACGACGGCATATTCTTTTTGAGTAGCACGTATCGCATATTCACGTACACGTATCAGGTCGCTGCCTACGGGCACATGCGGACCATGTTTTTCTAATATGCCTATTGGAAGAATACAGGTTTTATTGCTTTTGGTTAAAGCGTTATTCCAGTCAGCGGCGGTTATTTCATCCCAACGTGCGGGAAGTTTTTGAGCGGTTGTGTGCAGCCAACTAAAAATTGCAATGCATAATGCAAGCAGGAAAGTTGTAATTCTTTTCATAGCAAATCGTTTTCCCAAATATAGTGATGTGATGAGAAAATGACGTCAACGCCCAGGGTTTCGCGAAAAACTTCTTCAATCAGCACCTTCTTTTTACATTCCATTAATTTCAAATAAAAGACTGATCAATATTCCTCCCGATAGCTATCGGGACAGGGGCCAGATAGTCATTCATAAGAAAAAATTGAAAGGGGGTAGATTGCGTTTGTTGACTCAAAGTCCACCCCCAATTAAAAGATCTTCGTGTTCGAAATATTTTCCCCGCCAGCTTGGATAATGTGCATCTCTTTTTAATTTTATTGTGGGCTAAATTCAAAACAAAGCATGATATTTGCCCCCAACATAATTAATTCTATATTCATAGCAATCGCACCCCACGGATAACTTCCCCGTTCTCTATTGTCTTTTATTCCTAAAATTTAAACTTCTTAAAATGAAACAAGTTAGATTTTTGGCAACGTCGTTTGCTACCAGCATGCTTATGCTTTTATCCTCCTGTAATTCGGGTGATGATAAAAAAACAGAAGAAACAACTACCAACACAGCTACTGAAACTACAACTGCTCCTGAAAAAGCTCCGGAAACCACGGCACCGCCGAAACTTTCCAATGTAATGGTGATGCAGTTCAAAGTGACTGACTTTGCCAAATGGCAATCAAAGTATGAATTGAAAGAAAGGGATTCGATCCGCCGTGCATCCGGATTAACCAATTATGTAGTGGGCAGAGGATTGGATGATCCTAAAAAGGTTATCGTTTTTTTAAAGATGGAAGATGCAAATAAAGCCAAAGCATTAACAGCCTCACAGGGTATGAAAGACAGGATGAAAGAAGCTGGTGTAACCGGGGCACCTACTTTTCATTACCTGGAAGTTGTAATGGATGATAATTCAACTATTGAACAAACAAACAGGCTGATGATGACACATAAGGTAAAAGACTGGGATGCCTGGAAAAAAGAATTTGATGATCACAAACAAGTAAGAATGGATGCCGGTCTTATAGATAGGGCACTTGGTCATGACATTAATGACAACCACCAGGTAGAGATCGTTTTTGCTGTTACGGATATGGCAAAAGCAAAAGCATTTCTTCAATCGAAGGATCTAAAAGATAAAATGGAAAAGGCAGGAGTAGAAGGAAAGCCTGATGCCTTTTTTTATAATATAGTGAAGATGTACCAGTGAGTTATTTTGTTCTGCAAGACTATTAATAGACAATAAAAATTTTAATAAAAAAGGAGCTGGCATAGCCGGCTCCTTTTTTATTTTCAAAAAAAATTATTTAGTTATTTTTTGAATCACAAAATCACTAAGACACCAAGCTGCACAAAGTACATTCTTAGTGATGCTTAGAGCCTTTGTGTCTTTGTGGTTCTTTTTAATATTTACCAATCCATTAGGATATGTTTTATGTTCTTTCTTTTGCTTGTGCAAAAGAAAGAACGAAAGAAAAGCACACCGGCAATGATGTACAGCCATTGCCGGGCGCCGTGATTTAACTTCAGTGCTACTGTTAACTGAGCTAAACAATTCTTATAATCGACATCGACGATAGTTGTGATTTGCCTTTTTCATTCGATACTTCCCCAATCTTATCTCAGATTTAAATGAAACTACCAGCGCCTTCTTTTTCGCCTATAATACAGTGATTTCTTATCTAAAGAATATAAACGAAAAAGACAGCGCCTTTAGATGTTTCGAGTAGCACGAAGCAAGCTGATTCAAACTACCTGTTCGATCAGGAGTGTAATTACAATTTATTTGAGTGTTCATGTGCGTTGGCTTGCCCGGCCGGCGGAGCATCGGGCCGGGCTTGAATTTTCTTTGTTACTTTCTTTGCTTCAAGGCAAAGAAAGTAAGATGATTCAATACTCCATGATCTCAATCTTACGAAAATCCATCGGGTGGCTGTTTGACTGCAGTGAGATATAACCTTGTTTTACTTTATCATCACCATTTACAATAAAAGTTTTACCAATCGGATGCTCAGGATTGTATCGTGGGTTTTCAAAATGCAATATCTCTTCTCCATTTACAAAATGCCGGATCACATCTCCCCTCACATCTATTTCCAATGTTACCCACTGATCGCCATGAAAAGTTTTCTTTATAGTTGGTGGTGTGCAATAAGATGAATTTCGCTTGCCATCAATTGATACATATGTTCCCGAACAACATATCTCCCCTGTGGGCCGTTCATCTTTGCCATTACCACCAAGCAGGTTGTATTCAAGACAAACAGGAAATGACTGATCGATCTTCATTGATTCCGGTGACTGGCAATGATATTGAACGCCGCCATCACGAAATCCCCATGATGGGGCGCCGGGTGTTAATTCCCCCGTGAAACGGTATTCCACTTTTAAGCGGTAATTGGTAAAAACTTTTTTGTAATACAAGGCGCCGAACCGGACCCTGAAACTATCATACGCATTATATCTTGTCTCCAATATCCCGTTCTCAACACGAAATGTATTTCCGAAATTTTCGCCTAACGGGTAGCCGGCAATTTTTACTTCCCAACCTTTAAGATCTTTCCCGTTAAAAAGAGACTTCCATTTTGGTTTATTTTCTGAACCTGTCAGAATAAAAAAACAAACCAGTATTAAAATATTGCGGAGCATAAGCGATATTATTTGGTGATGCCTAAGTTAATCATTAATGGAGATGTAATGAGTTGAGAACCGATGATAATCGGGATATTCTTAACTTTTTATAGACCAACAAAGCGAATGGTCCTGCATATCTTTGATGAATGAGCAGGCAAACCGGTACAAAAATTTTATTCCTCTGTTCTTTTATTATTGTTGTCTCGCTTGGCTACAAAACAGTTTCCATTGTTCCCTCTGCAATAATTGAGGATCTTAAAACTGAAACGCTTGCACATCAATCTGAAAGGGCACCTCATACTGAATTGGAGGGTACCCATTTTCATCTTACACCAATAGCACATACGCTGGCTCAAAAAAATGTTGTTCCATCTTGCCAGCTGCATGCATCTGTTTTTTATAATGCCTGCATTTCATTGGAAAATTTCCAGATCAGGAATTCTTCTCTTTTAATAAAAGATTATCTCTCCCATATCTATCCCACCCACAATTTCTGGTAATACTCAACTTTCTTATCTTATTTTTTTAACTACATGCTTCGGCATATTCATTCTCTATTCATGTATAAAAATTAATCAATGAGTTCAACTATAATGATCGCTTTAATAATGGTCGGTGGTATTCGCCCTGGTCATTGGTCTTTTGGTATTTGTAAATAACCGTGACCGGAAAAAAGAATCCAGCAACTAATAAAATCAGTTTTTAAAAGAAAAGGAGAAGTAAGCACTTCTCCTTTTTTATTTAATTAGAACCCCTCTGTTATAAAAATAAATCATCCTTATAGTATCAAATCGCCTACCTTTTACGCTTTTACCACCGTTCATTCCGTGAGGAATACGAACACAAGCACCAAATTTTTTAAAGTAAACCAAAAGATTTTATTATGAAACAATTAATGATCATTACATGTCTCGCTTTTGCAGTTGCGAGCTGCACCAATGAAGACAAGGACAAAACCGCGTCAACAACATTTGAAACCAAAACAGACACACCAGCAGATGTAACATTGCCAATTCCTTTAGCCATGCCTTACCGGAAGTGGCAGATAATGCCAAACAATGACAATACCATCGCCGCCCTGACTTCTTTAAAAGCTTTTATTGACAAAGACTTTACCGCCCTGGCCGCAACACTGGGTGATACTGTTGATATCAAACTGGATGGATTTGCTGCTAAACTGAGCCGCGATAGTGTTGTGAAAGTTTTCTCAGCCCAGCGTCCTATGTATGTTGACCTGGCCGTTACTATGTATGATTATGAGTCGGTGATCTCAGCCGATAAAAAAGATGAATATGTGACCCTGTGGTACAAACAGACCTGGAAAGATGAAAAAGGAAAAGCTGATTCGATGAATGTTGTTGATGATTGCAAAATGAAAAATGGTAAGATGATCGAACTGGATGAAAAAGTCCAGCGTTTTCCCGCAAAAAAATAAATTTATTGTTATGAGAAGTCCCGTCAATTAAGACGGGACTTTTTTATTTGCGTTATTTTTTTACTTGCCAGCCTTTAAGATCTTTATCCGGATATGACACTGCAATGTGTGAATTATGTAACTAATTCATAGAAGTTTATAACAGTTCCATTGATAAATAAACACACCTTTAAGCATGACACAAAAGAATAAAAAACAATTTGGAGTATGGATGGATACTCACCAGGCAACTGTAATTGGAAGAGCAAATGCAGATACTGAAAATTTTACTGTACTTGCTGTTGCAGGTAATGCAGGGGCAGAACATAATACCAGTGAAAAAAACCAACACAATGATGAAAGGACATTGCAGCACAAATTCTTTAAAGAAATATTATCGCACATGCAAAACGCCGAGGAAGTACATCTGACCGGCACCGGTACTTCGCAGGAACAGTTAATGCGTTACATGGCAGATACACCGCAATTCAAAAATACCGTTACGCAGGAAAGCACTTCAAACAAAATGAGTGACGAGAACCTGGCTGCATATATCAGCACTAAATTCAATTAATACTATTTAATTCAGCCGCTTTATGGCAATTGAACTTTATGTTGATTCACTAAATGAGGCAGAAACATTAGGTATAACGGCAAATGAATTATCCGTCTCCTATGATCTTGAACTCTTAAAAGGATTTAATGCTGCCGCGTCAGGAGTATTTCCAGCAGGAAGATATTTCTGCATGGTTTGGGAAACAAGCCCTGCTTCAATCACGTTTGTAGATATTCTAAAGAACCCCGATGTTGTTAATACTATCATTTATGCCCCCGAGGTTAGCGAGTCATTTCGTGAAAAATTCAATTCTCAATTGGAAATTTATAATGCAAGCTACGAATCAATAAAGAACGAGGTTAAATTAATAAAGGGAGTATCACCGGCTAAACCTTTTTAAGACAGAGTGGGTACTGCTCATTAGTGGCCATCAAACCTGTTGCAATATTTTCATTACGTCACTCCTATACAGTTTACTGATTGGGATGTTGGTGTTGCCGATCTCGATCACCTCTGCCGTGAAGCTTTTAATATTGTTCAATGAAACAATATAAGAACGATGCACTCTTGCAAACTCTTTTACGGGAAGCATTTCTTCTACAGAGCTGATAGATTGTTTGGTGATCAGTGTGCCTCCAGGTGTAAAGAGTTTTATGTAATCCTTCATACTCTCGATGTGCAGAATGTCATCCAGTATTACTTTTTTCATCTTGCGGTCAATACGGAAGTATACAAAGGCCTGTTTTTTCTTTTCTGCCAGGGCCATCTTTTCGTCCGGCGCAGTACCGGTGGGAAAAGCTTTGTTCACTGCTTTCAAAAAACGATCAAAGGGTACCGGTTTCAAAAGATAATCCACCACATCCAGTTCATATCCTTCCAGTGCATATTCAGGATAGGCCGTTGTAAAGATCACTTTCGGCGGATGCTTGATCGATTTCAGAAAATCATTTCCATTCATTCGCGGCATCCGTATATCGAGAAACATAAGATCGATCGTTT
>VBAS01000213.1 GCA_005882975.1 Bacteroidota bacterium
TGGCCACCAATATGCTTCCTCATAATTTGAGTGAGTCAATTGACGGATGCATCGCTTACATCGATAATCGCGACATCACCATTGAAGAATTGATGCAACATGTAAAAGCTCCTGATTTCCCAACTGGTGGAATTATCTATGGCATGGAAGGAGTAAAGGCAGCAATGCATCTGGGTAGAGGCAGAGTGGTGGTTCGCGGAAAAATGCATGTGGATACAAAAGCCAGCGGAAGAGAGCAGATCATTGTTACAGAAACGCCTTACCAGGTAAGCCGCGATGCGTTGACAGAAAGGATCGGTGAATTGGTCAATGAAAAAATAATTGAAGGTATTGCTCATGTTAATAATGAATCAAATGGAAAAGAAGGCACACGTATAGTTGTTGACTTGAAACGTGATGCTGTTGCGAACGTTGTCATCAATCAACTTTATAAGCATACAGAACTTCAAACTTCTTATGGTATCAATAATGTTGCATTGGTTAAAGGAAGACCAAGAACATTAAACCTGAAAGATCTTATTTCAGAGTTTATTGAATTCCGTCATGAAGTAGTTGTGCGTCGTGCTAAATATGAATTGAATGAAGCAGAAAAGAAAGCACATATTTTACAGGGTTATCTAATTGCATTAGATCACCTGGATGAAGTGATCCGTTTGATCAGGAGTTCTGCGACACCGGATATTGCAAAAGATAATTTGATCAATGCAGGCTGGGGATTGGATGAGATACAGGCAAAGGCGATCCTTGAATTAAGATTGCAGCGCCTGACCGGAATGGAGAGAGACAAGATAAAACAGGAGTTTGATGAACTGATGAAACTGATCGGTGAATTGAAAGAGTTACTTGCAAATGAAGGAATGAGATATGACCTGATAAAAAAAGAACTTTTAGAAGTTAAAGATAAGTTTGGTGATGCCCGTAAAACAGAGATCACTTACCTGGATGATGAAGTGAAGATCAAAGATCTCATTAAAGAAGAAGATGTTGTTATTTCTATTTCTCATTTAGGATATATAAAAAGAACATCAGCTACCGAATACCGTTCACAACGAAGAGGCGGCAGGGGAGTGATGGGTGGAAAAACAAGAGAAGAAGATTGGATCGAACATATTTTTGTTGCATCAACACATCATACCATGCTTTTCTTTACTGAGCAGGGAAGATGTTATTGGTTGAATGTTTACGAAATACCGGAAGGTGAAAAGACAGGTAAAGGAAGGGCCATTCAAAACCTGATACAAATACCACCGGATGATAAGGTCAGGGCGATCATCGATGTAAAAGATCTGAAAGACGAAGCGTTTGTTAATTCTCATAATATTGTTCTTTGTACTAAAAAAGGAATTATCAAAAAAACTGCATTGGAAGATTTCAGCCGTCCAAGACAATCAGGTGTAAATGCTATTACAATATTAGCTGGCGATGAATTGCTTGAAGCAAAAATGACCGATGGAAATTCTGAGATCATGATGGCTGTAAAAAGCGGAAGGGCCATTCGTTTTTCTGAAACAAAAGCAAGAGCTACCGGCCGGGGAGCGATTGGTGTTGCAGGTATTGAAGTTGATGATAATGATGATGAAGTTGTTGGTATGATTTGTGTAAATGCAGGTATCGGTGAATCTAAAACGGTATTGGTAGTTAGTGAAAAAGGTTATGGAAAGCGAACTGCAGTAGATGAGTATCGTTTTACAAATCGTGGTGGAAAAGGAGTGAAGACGATCAACGTTACACCAAAAACCGGTAAATTGGTGGGCATGTTAGAAGTGTCGGAGAAAGAAGATCTTGTTATCACTTGCAAAAGTGGCGTTACGATAAGAATGAAAGTTGCTGATATTAGTGAGCAGGGCCGGGCAACTCAGGGAGTAAAATTGATAAGACTTGATGAAGGGGATGAAATAGCAGCTATTACAAAGATCGAAGACCAGGCGGTTGCTGAAAACGGCGGTGCAAACGAAAACAGTGATAACGGAAATGGAAATGAAGGCACGAATGGTGCAATTGAAGGCCCTGAAAATGCAACCACTGAGTAATTAATTTCATCTGCAATAGGTTCTGATTTAATAAAAAACAAAAACAAAGTCATGCAAAGATTTCTTTTAAGCTTGCTTATAATTTTAGGTAGCAGCAGATTGTTCGCTCAAACAATTGAGGATATAGAAGCACAATTTGCAAAAGGGGATTTAGATAAAGCAAAGGCGTCGGTGGATGCTTTTCTTACTAAAGAAAAAAACGCCGCTAAACCCGATGGTTGGTGGTACAAAGGACTTATCTATAACGAGATCGCCAAAAGCGAAAAATACAAGTCCCTTGCACCTGAAGGCCGCATGGAAGCCTTTAATGCTTTTAAAAAATATTATGAACTTGATCCAAAAGCGATAAGAGCTACACTTGAGCAGCACGTAAGACTATTTGATATTTACAACGGCTATTTTGATCTTGGAGTGGCAGGTTTTGGTGCTTCCAAGTTTGATGATTCCTATACCAACTTCAAAAATGCATTAATGGTTGAAGAATATATTTCAGGTAAAGGCTATGAATATAATGGCTTTAAGTTCCCTGTTTTCGATACTACTTTAATTCAGAACATAGCTTTAAGTGCCTACAGGGCAAAGAAAGATGACGAGGCCGCTGTCTATTATAAAAAGATAGCCGATCAAAAAATAGCCGGGAAAGATAATATAGATATTTACCAGTTGCTGATTGAATATTATATGAAAAAAGGTGACCAGGCAAATACAGAAAAATATTTCGCTTTAGGCCGTGAGCTTTACCCGGCCGATGATCGCTGGTATCAAATGGAACTGGAAAGAGTGGATTCAAAAGATAAAAAAGCGCTGTTTGCAAAGTATGAAGAGCTGATGCCAAAATATCCCGGTAAATACCTGATGACCTATAACTATGCAGTTGAACTATTCAATTACACGTATGCAGGCGATGCAAAACCTGCAGACTATAAAGAGACCCAAAAGAAAATTGAAAGTGTTTTAAAGACAACAATTGGGATCAAAAAAGATTATCCGGAAGCGAATGTGCTGATGGCTCGTCATTACTACAATGTTCTTTATGATTTTCAGGATGACATGCAGGCTGTAAAAGGAACTACACCTGCAGATCAAAAAAAGAAAGCTGATTTGAAAACTAAGATGATAGAAGCTGCTGACCAATTGATCGTTTACTCGCAGGCAGCCTCAGACCTCTATAGTGCTAAACCAACATTGAAAGCTGGTGAAAGAGGAAACTACAAAGTGGTGAATGGTTATCTTGCTACAGCGTATGAAGTAAAAGGAGATAAGGCAAAAGCAGATGAGTACCGAAAGAAATCAGAAGCAAATAATTAAAATAACTAAACCACCGAAAGGTGGTTTTTTGTTGGGCATGTATTCAATGGAAAAAAAATTGAACAGGTAAAGGATTTGAATTTACTGCGAATGATCGGGGTGATCTGCAATTTGCATTCTTGCTGATAAAAAAGAAGCCCTCCGGTAGAAACCGAAGGGCGACTAAAATGATTTACTCATTTAACCATAAAACTTTATCCAACGATAAAATTTGAGAAATGAAAATAGGGTATAATTGTTTACAACAAACAATTTCATTCGGTTTTTGATTTAAATTAACCGAAAATAAAAAGCCCCCGGTGGAAACAGGAGGCGATTAAATTATTGGTTCTGATTAGGACTTCAAGTTAGTAAAAGTTTTAGTCTTACATGTCATGTATTTAATAGGATATCTACGATACAAAAAGCCCCTCAGTAGAAACTGAAGGGCTTTCTTAATGCGTTCTCGCATTAACCATTAAACCTTATTTTATAAAAAATCGATAACGAATTTAAGAATATTTCTTTTTCGATACAAAAATAGAGTGACTCGAAGTTCTCACGAGCGGGAGGGTTTCTTTTCCTGTTCACCGTGGCACTGTGTGCCTATTTAAAATAAGAGATCGTTAATGCGAACACTACTAAAAAGGAATTGTAAGGCGAATTCGTATTTGTATTTTCTATACATTAGTATAAACAAAATCGGGAGAGATGGAATTGCACCATCTAAAGAGCATTATATCAGAATGATTTCAAACTATGCTCCCGATTAGGCACAGAAATAAATTAGCCCTTTCTTTGACGGTTGGGGCTTCTTTATTTCAGCTATTTGAATAAAGTGGTCGGTGTACGCTAATATCAAAATCTAGTATTGATTTACCAAAGAAGAATGAGTAAAAAAGATTTTTTTGTTTGGGAAAAACGTTTATGGCTTTCGCCGAAGGCGAACTCTGTTTTCTGTCTGTAAATAATAAACTCCTGCGCTAACAGGAGTAAATCAATTTTGGATGGTATGAGTATCCTTCACAAATATAATTATTTGTCTTGGATTTTATTACCCTTGTTATTGCTGGCTGTATCGGATTGAGTTTCGCTGCTGATTACATTGTTTGCATTTTGAGGAATAGAAAAGACTTTAGGTAGCCTACTTTTCAAATCTTTGTTTTCCATCTTCAACTCAATATTTTGCGTGTCAGATAACTTTTTTCCCCACAACGTGCCGCCAATAAAAAGGCTAGGAATAGCAATGCTTAAAATAGGAATTAGCCATGTATCAGGTAAGCGGCTTAAAAAGTTTTTCTTTTGCTCCCTATACAAACCCTTGTCATTTATTGTTTCAATGCAATTATCTATATACTTCGATAATTGGGGTATGCGTCCCTTCGTTTCATCGACTTTCGTGTCGTAGTCATAATACATTTGAAAATGATAAATAAACGAATATTCTGGAGATGTCTCACCAAAAAGCATCTTTATATACGACACGGTTTGGGTTCTCCATGTGTCATTAACTAAATTATTCACATCGTCCAATTTGTCTTTTTGTTTATTGAGAATATTGATTGCGGCTTCTTTCTTCATAATAGTTAGTTGGTTCGTCCTAAGATACGCAAACCAAGCCAAGAAATGAGTGATCCGAAGTTCTCACGAGTGCGCAGGCAATTTCTTTTTTATAATAATAAATCCATGCGTTGATTTTAAAACATGCTAGAAGCCTTTCGCAGATAACGCTATGTTATGTTACTTAGGTTAGCCTGTGGGAGGGACGGTTTATTATATTTTCTATTAATAAAGCGGATGAAGGGCGGGTAATAGATAAGGGCTGTGTGCCTATTTAACATAAAATGTACGTTATCTTTAAAACAAGTGAAACGAAGATGTTTTTAAAAAATGATTTTCCTTTTCATGCCCCTTAACAGATTTTTTTAACACTGCAAAGAGTTTTCTCTTTCATAAAAAAATCTGTTAAGGGGCATGAACTAAAAATAATCTCTAATCATTTTTTAAAAACATTCCTTCGTTTGTTTTCGAAGATAACGCTATGTTATGTTCAAATAGGTTGGCTTGTGACAGGCGGTGATTTGTTATATTTTTCTGCCAACAAATCACCTGAAGGGCAGCAAACGAGCGAGGGGGAGCGTAGGGAACAATGTATTAAGAAATATTAGCGGCCAGAGTATTTTGGTTCTTGATAAATCGTTTGCTTTGCTTATTATTTGGGTGAACCTAAAGACAAGAGAATATTTGGACTCAATCGATATGACCTAAATTTATGTCTTAGCCTTGTGCAATTCCTATTATTATTGCTGTTACTATACCAAGCACTGCGATAAATCGTTTGCTTAACTTATGACATGCGTAACTTTCTTCAAAAATACTGCTATACCGCTAAAACAATTATAATTCTTCAGGCTGTGTTAATTCTTATTCTTATAGCAGGAGTGCTAAAGCGGCTAATATAATTGCAACTACAGTTCCCCAAAAAATCCACCACTTTTTTTCATACAACTTATTCCAGAATCCTTGTTTCTCTTCATATTCATATAAGGCAGATATTCCTTTAGGAGTAATCCTAAGACCCGGTTCTGGAAGTCCTCCTTCAACAAATCCGGCTTTGTGTAACTCATTATATATTTCTGTCCGTTCATTATAATCAACGTCACGGTCAATTATGTCTTCGGTTTCTTTATCGTTGAGCCAGCTTTTATCAAGAGGAAATTTTCGTAGAATGTTATATTGTTCATCCTTCATAAGCAATCCTTTTAGTAGGAGCGGTTAGAATAATGTATAAGGGAAGCTAAGCTATATTTCTTAATTGCATTGTTCAGCGAAGGCTGTGTGCCTATTTAACATAAAATGTATTAATAATGGATCTCTTTTCTTGATATATGATGTTATGTTGAACAGTGTTGAAATTTTCATTTTATTTTATCCTGTTCTCAATTGTATATTTATACAAATGAACAAGACCACTGATAGTTTGGATCATGTAAAATTTGATCCGAAATATAATCTCCAGATGATGTTTGAATTGCTTGTTGAAATTATCGCTCTGCAACAAGCAACAAATAAAGTGCTGACCGAAAGACTTTACGGCGAAGAAGCAATTTTAGTTGAAGACGAAATAATTAAAGCCTGCGCTGATCTAAAACCACGGATCATGGAGTCATTGTACGTGCAGTTTGGGAAAACGCCGATCATCAAGCCGCCAAGGTCCAAACCCAAGTCAAAGTCCAAATCTTAAACTATTTCCTCGCGATCTTATCCCTGATCTCCCGCCAGGTTATTACATAGATATTATTTTCCTTTAAAACCTTTTTGCATTCAGTGCTTGAAAAGAAATTAAAATCCTGCTGGCGCCAGGCAGCGCCCCAGTCCGGATGATCGATCGTAACTGCATGCATTTCTTCATCATCGTATGCAGTATGTATAATAAGGTATGTAAGTCCGGGCTTTAAATTTTTTAATCCATTCGTATAAAAATCCGCAAAACCAGTTGTAATATCCTGTGGAGATGCTGTAAGAATATAATCCACCAAAACATCTTTATCAGAAATGATCGTATCAAATTTTACTTTTAATGGAACTTCCAATATTCGCGGAATAAAAACTGGGATATTGAACTCATGTCCTATTTTCAAATACGCTTTAAAATAATCAAGCCGTTGCAGTGCTGTGCCCATATGCGCATCCAGATGCGTGGGATCTATTCCAAATTGTTTTGATCTGACGATCTGGCTGCGTATCTCTTCTTCCACTTCCGCAGCGCTGGCATATTGATATACGCTGTCAACCGATGAATATAAAAAGCCATTTTTATTTACAAGCCCCGGCACTTTTTCTTTTGCTGTTACCGGTCCCCATTTATAATTTTTCCATTCGCTTGTTAAGGTTATGTGCAGACCAAGATCAGCAGCAGGATGTGATTGCGCATAGGCAGCTATTTCAGGAAACCATGGACAAGGCACCATAATACTTGCAGAACTTACACTACCTTTTTCCATAGCAACTATGGAAGCTGCATTCTCAGAATGAGACACGCCGAGATCATCAGCATGAATGATGACAAGCTTTGCATCTTTAGGATAACCAAGTCTCTCCTGTATTGTTTTTACCTGGCTAAATGTGCAGGCAGAAAATATTACCGATATTAAAATGAGAATTCCTTTTTTCATGTATTTATTTTTATGCTCATTTTATATAATCTTATTTTTAAGTCATCTCAAATTAATGAAATTAAGAGAAACGATATTAAAAGAACATTCAAAAGCCAATTGCATGCGAATTGTAAAATGGGTTGGCGATGATCAAAAAAGATTTGATGAATTGCTCAACTTGTTTTTGAATGATGAATATCGTGTCGTACAAAGAGCTGCATGGCCCATGAGTTATTGTGTAGAAGATCACCCGGAATTTGTCAAAAAACATTTTGCAAAAATTTTAAAAGTGGTTGAACAACCGGGAGCTAACGATTCAGTAAAAAGAAACACTGTTCGTTTTTTGCAACATGTCGATATTCCGATGAGATTTCATGGACGAGTAATGGATATTTGTTTTCGATTTTTTTCCTCACCTACCGAGGCTGTGGCAATAAAAGCTTTTTCAATAGCCGTATTACAAAACCTCGCCAAACTATATCCTGAGATCATTAACGAGATAAAACTTATAATTGAAGAGAGATGGGATCATGAGACGCCGGCACTTAAATCAAGAGCAAAGAAATTGCTCAAAGAATTTAAATAAAAATAATAGATCAACTTTCTTTATTCTGCAATAAAAAGCTCTGCTATTCATTTTTTTTGATTCTTAAATTCTTTAAAGATCAAAAGGCTTTGATCGTAAGAAATGTAATTGTAGAGCCAGTTTAAAAACACAAAGAATTTATTCTTTACTCCTAGTATCAGCATCAGGTGCAGGCTCATCCATATCATCCAGGCGAGCCATCCACCAAAATGCAACTTTGGTTTTGGTATATCAACCACCGCAAGATTTTTTCCCACCGTTGCCATGGTGCCTTTGTCCTTATATTCATATTCTTCCAGATCGGTTTTATCTGCATTTATCTTCAATAGGTTTTCCGCAAGCAGTTTTGCCTGCTGGATAGCCGTTGTGGCAACTTGAGGATGTCCCTGGGGATATTTAGGTGTTTCCATATATGCGAGATCCCCGATCGCATAAATATTTTGAGAACCGATCACTTTATTTTGCCTGTCGACTTTTATTCTGTTTCCCCTGGCAATAAGAGATTTATCAATGCCACCTGGAATATTCCCTTTAATGCCGGCAGCCCACAAAACCGTTGCAGAAGGAATTGTTTGTCCATCTTGCAGCTGAATATTTTTTCCGTCATAATCTTTAACATGTGAGCCTGTCATCACCTTCACCCCTAATTTTTCCAAATATTTTCTTGAACGATCAGAAGAGAATTCACTCATATGTGCAAGCGTCTTTTGCGTGCCTTCTAATAAAAAAATATTCATTTTAGAAAGATCAAGTTCCGGGTAATTTTTCGGTAAAACATATCTCTTCATTTCGGCCAGTGCACCTGAAATTTCCACACCAGTTGGACCACCACCCACTACAACAATATTCATCAATCGCTGGAGGTCTTCTTCATTTGTTGCCGTCAATGCATCCTCAAAATTTTGGACAAGTTTAAAGCGAAGTTGCAAGGCTTCTACGGTTGATTTCATTGGAAATGCATGTTCTTCCAATTGCTGGTTGCCAAAAAAGTTTGTATCAGCTCCCGTAGCTAATACCAATATATCGTACCGCTCCTCTCCCGCACCTGTTATTATTTTATTCTCTGAAGCTTTGATCTCTTTCAGCTCAGCAACCCGTATACGAATATTCTTACTATGCTGAAATGCTTTTCTCAAAGGAAAAGCAATATTGCTTGCATCAAGACCTGCTGTAGCTACCTGGTAAAATAAAGGCTGAAACTGATGATAGTTAAATTTATCGATCAGCAATATCTCGACCCCTTTTTTATTGCTAAGTTTTCTTGCCAGTTTCAATCCGCCAAATCCGCCGCCAACGATAATTATTTTCATCTGAATATCATTTACGATTCAAATTTACACAATTTTCAGTATTTATTGAAAATTTAAAAATATTAATTTTTGAATTTATTAGGATAAGCAATCTATTCATTATTGCTCAAATAAAAACGGGACGATGAAGTGATTGCGACCCTTCACTTCGATCTGGGGTAAACTGCGACGCATAAGGTGAGCATTGATTAGAAAGATAAATGGAGCGTCGCAACAGGCGATGCCATGAAAAACTGGAGCTGGTATTAATATAACATTCGCACCTTAATAGTTTGCTTCACTTCTTTAAGCAGCTGTAATGCTTTTGATGAAAGTTGCCGGTCAACATCAAGCACCACATAACCGATCTCATCATTGGTTTTTAAATACTGACCCAGGATGTTGATATTGTTTTTTGAAAGAGTGGTATTGATCTCTGATAAAACTCCCGGTACATTATTATGAATATGTAA
>VBAS01000443.1 GCA_005882975.1 Bacteroidota bacterium
ATGCAGGAGTAAATAGTTTTCCCTCTTTCTCATAAAAGAAATTTGCTCCTGGTGCTTCTGCTACATAATTATTCATGTCCAGTAACAAGGCCTCATCGTAACCATTTGCTTTAGCTTCATGACTGGCAAGCAAAGAGTTTACATAATGACCAGCAGCCTTTGCATGAATTTTAAACCCTTTGGGATTCGGACGTTGAAATGAGGAAGTCATTACTCGTAATAATTTTTCACCAAGGAAGGGTTGCATTTTCCATGCTTCAATTACGATAAATGATTCTTCATTTACATCAAATTTCATATTTGTAGGTGCATATACAACCGGACGTATATAAGCATCCTGCAGATCATTTCTCTTTAATATTTCATAGGTGGCATCGATCAATTCCTGTGTTGTCCAATGATAAGGCATGTTCAATGCTTCCGCAGATCTTTTTAGCCTGTCATAATGTTCAACTTCCTTGAAGATCTTTGTTTCGCCATTCACGGTTTTGTAGGAACGAATGCCTTCAAATACTGAATAGCCATAATGAAGACTCTGGCTATAAAGATCCATTTTTGCTTCAGCAGCTTTTACAAACTCACCGTTCCAGTAGATGATCGTTTCGTTGTTATAATATGATGCCATATGATAAGCCCCTCCAAACCTCCCCGAAGGGGAGGCTTTAGTCGTTTATGATTTGAAAATTGTTTCTGTTTATTAGACTCTTCCAAGTCCTTCCCTTTGGGAAGGATTTAGGATGGGCCAAAAAAACAACCCGCCTTTTTGGAGGCGGGTTGCTGTATAATTAGTTTTTTAATTTATTATCATGCACCACCTCCTGTAGAAGTAATAATAATGACAACCACAATAATTATAGCGGCTACACTGTTCATGACATTATTTATTATATTCCTTAACATGAGGATGTATGTTTTGTAAATATACACCCGCCGTTTTGAAAAAAGAACTGTGGCAAGCAATTATTTTAAGTCAGAACCAGGATTTTCAGGATTAGAGATGGATGATGAGGATATAAGTAATCTTCCTATTTTTCCTAACAATCCTTAGCAATCAAGCTAATCGTGGTTCTATATAATGGTCGACTTTCTTAATTCAATATTCTCTTTCTTAATTGAACCCGGGATCTTTCCACTTACATAATCAACCAAAAGTTCACCGATAGTGGAAGTGAAATAGAAGTTCACGGGATCAATGTCTTTTGTAACGAAATTGTTTTCCAATGTCCATTCAACGGCACTTCTTACAACAGCAGCTTCTTCTTTCAAACCAAAATATTAGCGATGTCTTTTCCGGCAGCTTGTGGATATGAACCATGAATAGGTTCAAACAAAGCTGTTTTATTTCCAACGGATGCTGATGGCAACATACCGAGTGAACCACTCAATACACTTGCTTCATCACTTATAATATCACCAAACATGTTTTCAGTAAGCACCACATCAAACTGTTTTGGATTCAGGATGATCTGCATTGCAGCATTATCAACAAACATGTAATCAACTTTTATATCTGCATATTCAGTTGCTATCTGTTGAACTGTCTTTCTCCAGAGTCTTGAAGTATCGAGCACATTGGCTTTATCAACCAGTGTCAGTTTCTTTTTTCTTTTCTGTGCATATTGAAATGCTAGGTGGGAAATTCTTTCGATCTCTTCTTTGGTATAGGAACATTCATCACTTGCAGAACTTCCATCTTCCGCGGTATGTTTTTTGCCAAAATAAATTCCACCCGTCAATTCGCGGAAGATGATGAAATCAACGCCTTCCATGTTTTTTGGTTTGATAGGACAGAGGTGTTGTAAGGTTGGATAAGTAGTAACGGGTCGGATGTTTGGAAAGAGTTGTAATGCTTTTCTTATTCCCAATATTCCCTGTTCGGGTCTCACTGTTGCATTGGGGTCATTGTCATATTTTGGATGACCAACGGCGCCAAATAAAACTGCATCGCAATCAAGACATGTGTCAATTGTTTCAGAAGGTAATGCCGTTCCTGTTTTATCAATCGCATCAGCGCCGATCAAACCTTCATGATAAGTAAATGTATGTCCAAAGCGTTCTGCAACTGCATCCAACACACGGATGGATTGCTTGGTCACTTCGGGACCAATACCATCGCCATTTAATACTGCTATTTTCTTTTTCATCTTCGATCGTAGTTTAATGGTTCAAAGTTTATTTTTCTAGGGTTTCGAATTCTTCTATTTCTTTTTTGGAACTCAACAGGTAATCAATATCATCATATCCATTCAGCAAACAAGTTTTTTTATAACTGTTGATCTCAAAGTTTTCTGTTTCACCAGCTGCGCTGATAGTTTGTTTTTCTAAGTTTACTTCCATTTCTGTTGAAGGATCTTTTTCAACTGCAGCAAAAGCTTTTTGAAGAAATGATTCGCTAACTGTTACTGGTAACAAAAAATTATTGAGTGAATTATTTTTAAAAATATCTGCAAAGAAGCTGCTTACAACCACATCAAATCCTGCATCTTTAATTGCCCATGCTGCATGTTCTCTTGAGGAGCCACAACCAAAATTCTTTCCTGCGAGTAAAATTTTACCACTGTACATTTTATTATTTAAAATAAAATCTTGCTTCGGTTGGTTTTCATCATCATTAACATATCTCCAGTCACGGAAAAGATTTTTTCCAAATCCATCCCTGCTTGTTGCTTTTAAAAAACGGGCGGGAATGATCTGGTCAGTATCCACATTTTCTATATTAAGTGGTACTGCTGTTGATCTAAAGCCCCCTGGCCCCCTAAAGGGGGAACTTAGATTTGAACTTTCTTTATTTATCGGTGTCGACATCTTTTCAATTAATAGTTTTGCTCAAGCTCTGTTAGAGTGTTCGTTAACTCCCCTTTAGGGGTGGGGGTTAATAATTCTCTCACATCACAGACTTCTCCTGTGATCGCAGCAGCGGCAGCAGTCAAAGGACTTGCCAGCATTGTTCTTGCACCTGGTCCTTGTCTGCCTTCAAAATTTCTGTTGCTGGTACTGATACAATATTTACCTGCAGGAATTTTATCTTCATTCATGCCAAGGCATGCACTGCAGCCTGGTTGACGCAACATGAATCCTGCTGCTTCAAAAACTTTATCAATGCCTTCTTCAATTGCTTGTTTTTCCACTTGCTTGCTTCCGGGCACAACCCATACTTCGACATCATCAGCTTTCTTTTTTGGAACTCAACAGGTAATCAATATCATCATATCCATTCAGCAAACAAGTTTTTTTATAACTGTTGATCTCAAAGTTTTCTGTTTCACCAGCTGCGCTGATAGTTTGTTTTTCTAAGTTTACTTCCATTTCTGTTGAAGGATCTTTTTCAACTGCAGCAAAAGCTTTTTGAAGAAATGATTGTTTGTGCCATAAGTGATCATTGGTTGTATATCGTCTGCATCAAGAAATATTTCGTTATCAAATCTTGCATCACCTTCACTGAATAAAGTTTTCCAATAGGCAACTGCTTTATTCCATGCTTCACCTTGCGGTGCAAACTTTCTTCCTTTGATATAATTGAAAGTTGTTTCATCAGGAGCAATCAAGCCGCATCTTGCACCCATTTCAATACTCATATTGCAAATGGTCATTCTTGCTTCCATCGATAAACTGCGGATAGCAGAGCCTGCAAACTCAACTGCATAACCTGTGGCGCCACTAGCAGAAATTTTTGAAAGTATATACAGAACAATATCTTTACTCACTACGCCTTTATTCAATTCACCATCTACATTTATTCGCATCAGTTTTGGTTTGGTTTGCAATAAACATTGCGTTGCCAAAACCATTTCTACCTCGCTGGTCCCAATTCCAAACGCAATAGCTCCAAAAGCACCATGTGTTGATGTATGACTATCGCCACATACGATCGTCATTCCGGGTTGTGTAATTCCTAACTCAGGTCCTATAACATGAACAATGCCCTGGAACGGATGTCCAAGGCCATATAATTCTACTCCATGCTCGGCGCAATTTTTTATTAAAGCCTCAACCTGTTTTCGGCTGAGTTCTTCTTTGATCGGTAAATGCTGGTTAAGAGTAGGAACGTTGTGGTCAGCAGTTGCAACAGTTTGTTGTGGACGAAAAACTTTAATGCCTCGTTTATTCAAACCATTAAATGCCTGCGGGCTGGTTACTTCATGAATAAAATGTTTGTCAATATATAAAACCGATGGGCCGTCCTCAATTTTTTTGACAACATGTTTTTCCCAGATCTTATCAAATAATGTTTTGCTCATTTTCTTCTTTTGAAAAAATTGCGTGGC
>VBAS01000214.1:0-6559 GCA_005882975.1 Bacteroidota bacterium
CCAGGCGTTTCCTCAGACATCACAATTGATGCATTGTATAAATTCACTGATTGCGAAATTTCTATTTCTCCAAACGCTTGTGTGATCGTTGACCAAAAACCACAGTTCCTGGCTGTAAATGATCTGCTCAAACTTTCAACCGATAAAACGAAAGATCTTCTTGAGCAGGAATTAAAAATAAGATTGGGAGAACTACAAGAGAAATGGCATTACACTTCTCTTGAAAGAATATTCTTTGAAGAAAAGATATATAAGGAATTAGAGAAAAAGCATGCAACATGGGATAAAGTGCTGGAAGCAATTGATGAAGCATTCAAGCCTTTTAAAAAGCAATTAAAAAGAGCAATTACAAGAGAAGACATTATTAAGCTTACTGAAAAACCTGTAAGAAGAATTTATAAACTTGATATCGATGAACTGAATGACCAGATAAAGGGATTAGAAGGCGATATCAAGCAAGTGAAGCATGATTTGGCTAATCTTGTCGATTATGCTGTTGCTTATTTTGAAAACCTTTTGAAGAAATATGGCAAAGGCAGGGAAAGGAAGACGGAGATCAAAACAATAGAAGTTATCGAAGCAAAGAATGTTGCGATCGCTAATGCGAAACTTTACATGAATCGGGAGGATGGTTTTATAGGAACAGGATTAAGAAAAGATGAATTTCTTTTCGATTGTTCCACACTTGATGATATCATTGTTTTTACCAAACATGGTATTATGAAAGTGGTTAAAGTGGCTGAGAAAACTTATATCGGGAAAGATATAATCCATGCCGCAGTATTTCAGAAGAATGATGAGCGAACCACCTATAATATGATCTATATGGATGGTGATAGTGGTAAAAGTTTTGCAAAAAGATTTAATGTAACTGGTGTAACAAGGGATAAAGAATATTTTCTCGCCAAAGAAAATGAAAAGAGCAAGGTGCATTACCTGAGTGTGAACCCAAATGCAGAAGCGGAGGTTGTACGAATCATTTTAACACCTGGGAGCAAAGCACATAAGAAAGAACTCGAGTACAATTTTGCAGAGTTGGAGATCACAGGTCGTAGTAGCAAAGGAATTACCGTTACAAAATACCCGATCAAATCGGACGGTGTTAAATTAAAAGAAGCGGGTAAGTCAACCATTGCAGGAAAAAAATTATGGTATGACGATCAGTTTGGAAGATTGAATTCGGATGAGAAAGGTCAGTATCTCGGAACATTTGATGCAGATGATAAGATACTTGTTGCTTACAGTGATGGTAATTATGAAATCACTGACCAGGAGTTAACGCAGAAGTTAGATGCAGAAAGAGTGTTGTTGATCGAAAAGTTCGATCCTGAAAAAATTGTTACTGCTGTATATGCAGACATGGATAAGAAGCAATACATGGTTAAAAGATTTAAGATCGAGACTACTACTTTAAAAAATAAATTCCTTTTTATAAAAGAGGGAGAAGGGAATTACGTGGAAGCCATTACCACAGATGCCGAACCGGTTTTGGCTGTGCAACAGGGTAGGGGTGCGCAAATAAGAAAAGGAAAAATGAAATTGGAAAAAATTGCTGAGTTATCAGGTTGGAGAACTGTTGGTACAAGATTACTTGATTATAGCAAGAGTGTGGAAATGGAATGGGTGAAACCAAAAGGGGCCAGTCAGCCAGAGTTGTTCTAGTAATTATTTTTTTGGTTTACTATCAACTTTCTTTTTCTTGATCCTGATAGTTGCACTCTTTTCTAAGTTGCTGGTAAGTCTTAATTCATAGCGTTTCTTTCCATCATTTACGATCATTAATGCTGTATTTGGAGGAATAGAGCCAAGATTATCAGCAAACATTGTTATTTCATTGATCTCTTTTGTTGAATCTAACGGGATCTCAAAGTGAACTGACCGGGTACTGAGCATACGATTAAATGCGATCAACTTATCGTTGTAAAAAACAGAGATCGAATCTCCATCTATTTCACCATTGTCATAAAAATCTACTTTCAAAGTATCGGACTCGACAATTAGTTCATCAGCCACTACCTTTTCTCTTTCTTTATATTGATTGCTCACCACATAATTGACCACGTTCCGCGGTTGAATGGTTACCGTCGCTAGTGTATCAGTTTCAGAAGGCCGCCATACCTGGAAAGTTTCTTTAAGTATTTTTATTGCCTGTATTATTGAATCCTGTTTTAAGGAATCGGTACTTAGCGTAAGTGTAAATAAAATTTCAGGGCAGGTGTATTTATATTCCGGTTTGCTCAGGAAAGAACCTTTTAACACAGAGTTTACCTGGGAGACTCGTAAAGTCGCCTGGAGATTCATCGCACAATCGACATCACGATTATAAAAAGAACCATAATAAGAAACAGGGATATTGGAAATGTACACTAATCGTGTATTTGAATTATAAGTTCCACGGACAGGAATGCTTCTATAAGTATTTTTAAAAAAGTAATTCAACACTCCTTTTACATTGTTCTTGTCATGCTCCAGGATAAGCTCAACCAAATAATTGCTGTAAGTGTTGCGCAATTTTACATTCGCTGCTCCATACCAATAGCCTTTGGGCGATTGAGAAAAAACTTGCAAAGTGAACAATATTGCTATAAGGAGAAACGGTTTTTTCATGGAACAGGTTATTACTCAAAAACTATGCTTAAGTATAACGCAGGTTTACTTGAAAAATTACTTAATGAATCTTTTCATTTCCCTCTCTACATCCCGTTTTTTGATAGTTTCCCTTTTGTCGTGGAGTTTTTTGCCTTTGCCGAGCCCGATCTCAACTTTAATTAGATTCTTTTCATTAAAAAAGATCCTTAACGGAATTAATGTATATCCTTTTTCTTTGAGCTTTCCTTCTATTTTAGATATCTCTCTTTTTTGTAATAATAATTTTCTATCTCTTACCGGATCATGATTATTTGTAGTGCCATGAGAATATTCTGCAATGTGCAGACTTTTAAGCCACATTTCACCTTTATGAATAAGGCAATAGCTGTCGTTGAAACTTGCCTTACCTTCTCTTAATGACTTTACCTCCGTCCCTGTCAATACAACGCCTGCGACATATTGATTGTCGAAAAAATATTCATGAAATGCTGATCGGTTTTTTATTTCCATGATTTGTTGCGGCTGAACTGCGCCAGCCTTTAGGCTGGAGATAACAAATTTAATTCTTAAACATCCACAACACTTTGGTCATTTTATCTTTTAATTCTTTTCTTGGAACGATAAAATCAAGAAAGCCATGTTCAAGGATGAACTCACTGCGTTGAAAACCGGGAGGCAGATCTTTTTTTATTGTTTCTTTAATAACTCTTGGTCCTGCAAAACCGATCAAGGCACCGGGTTCTGCAATATTCAGATCGCCCAACATACCAAAGGAGGCAGAGATACCGCCGAATGTCGGATCAGTTAAAAAAGATATATAAGGAAGTTTAGCATCGCTAAGTTGAGAAAGCTTGCCACTTGTCTTTGCAAGCTGCATCAGTGAGAAAGCACTTTCCATCATTCTTGCACCACCACTTTTTGAGATCACCATGTAGGGCATTTTATGTTTAATGCAATAGTCGACCGCCCTTGAAAACTTTTCACCCATCACACTTCCCAGTCTTCCACCGATGAATTCAAAATCCATACTTTACTCCAGATCTCTTCCAGTCTTTTTTTATAAGGTTTCAGATCGGTGAACTCTAAATAATCTTTACTAAGAATATTTTCAAACAGTTCTTCATATTGATTATCATCAAAGAGAATTGAATAATATTCTTCGCTGCCAATACGATGATGGTAGCTGCATTTCGGGCAAACAAAAAGATTTTCTTTCAATTCATTTGATGTGCATATAAAATTGCATTCAGGGCATTTGGTCCATAATCCTTCCGGGGTTTCCTTTTTCTCATGCGTACCTGTCAAGATCCCTTTCCTAATTCGTTTGAACCAGCTTGTCCTTGTGGATTCCTTTCCTTCTTCACCAGCCAGGTTCGAATCAAAATCCTCTACTTGTTTTGCCATGCAAAAAGTTTTGAGTGGGTCACAAATATAGGGAATCTGTGATTTGAGTTTTGGGGTTGAAAGTTAAAAGTTAACAAGTGTTATTATGTTTCCCGGCATTTGTACCCTGATCAACTTTTGTTGCGTCGCACTCTTGTACGTTCTTATTTTTACTCAGCTCTGTCCACCCCAATTTGATCATTTCTTTTTATTGGTCTACTTCCCCCGCCAGCGGGGGACAATGAACATTTTAATAATTTGAATGAATTGTATTTCTTTTTATTTCGAATGAGTGATGATTATTATCCCCCGCTGGCGGGGGCCGGATGTTCGATAAAAGATATTTTCGAAAAGGGGTGGATTAAAAGCTGAATAGAATTGATGTAGTACAAGAGTGCGACGCAACAGAGGCCCAATAGAATTACTATTGTTGGTACCAAAACATAAATGCCTCTTATTTCTAAGAGGCATTTATTTAAAAAGATAATTAGGCTTTGCAAGATCAATTGTTAAGTGCACCTCCATTGATCCAGCAGATAATAGAATTTTTTTGTGCGGTTGTCAGTGTTCCGGTCTTTGGCATAGTTCCGCTAGCTACCGCAGGTTTGATGAGGACTGATGCACTTGATATTTGTGTGTAAGTAAGCAATGGACCGGGACCATTTGCGCTGCCGGCCCCATGACACGATGCATCTGTTGCGCAAGTTGATTGAATGATCGGGTTAACATTAGCAGCAAAAGCACTCGCTATACCCGTGCAATCGATAGTAGTACCACCACCACCGCCTCCAGTACTACCACCTGCGCCACCATCACTTCCCCCGCTTTTACTGCACGATACCATTAAAAGAAATGATCCAAGAAAATGATCCAAGAATAACCAGAACGCTTTTTTTCATAAATGTATTTTAGCGAGTATTAATTTTTATCCTATCGTTATATACACGCCAAAAGTTGCCACTTATTCTTATTTTTTTAGATAAAGTGTGTTAAATAACAGCATTTTATCCGAAGTCAAACCGAGGGATATTAATAATATGATTTATCAGGCAATGGTGATAGTATTGTCTAAATATACATCCTGTATTGCATTCAAAATTTCAACGCCTTCTTTAATTGGTCGCTGAAAGGCTTTGCGGCCACTGATCAATCCCATACCGCCGGCTCTTTTATTAATGACTGCGGTGGTTACTGCTTCTGCCTTATCACTTGCACCGGATGATGCGCCACCTGAATTTATTAATCCTGCACGACCCATATAGCAATTAGCAACCTGGTAGCGACAAAGATCAATTGGATGATCAGACGTTAACTCAGAATAAATGCGGGGATCATTTTTACCGTAAGCAGATTCTTTTGTATTCAATGCAAGATAACCACCATTGTTTTCAGGAAGTTTTTGTTTTATGATGTCTGCTTCTATTGTTACACCTAAATGATTTGCTTGTCCTGTAAGATCAGCTGACAAATGAAAATCTTTTTCTTTTGTTTTGATGGGTTTCTTAAATAGCACCAAAGGATCGTTGCCATTCCAAGTTCATGAGCCATTTCAAATGCTTTACTTACTTCCTGTATTTGTCTTGCTGATTCATCACTTCCAAAATAAATGGTAGCACCCACGGCAGCAGCTCCCAAATTCCAGCTTGCTTTTATAGATGCAAACATTATCTGATCAAACTTATTTGGATAAGTGAGAAATTCATTGTGATTCACTTTAACAATGAAAGGTATTTTATGTGCATATTTCCTGGAAAGAAAACCCAAGCCTCCATAGGTGGTGGCAGCAGCATTGCAGCCACCTTCAATAGCGAGTTTGATTATATTTTCAGGATCAAAATATATTGGATTTTTTGCAAAAGAAGCACCGGCACTATGTTCAATTCCCTGGTCAACCGGGAGGATGGATAGATAACCTGTATTCGATAATCTTCCGGTATTGTACATCAATTGGAGATTGCGAAGTACCTGGGGATTTCTATCACTCTTGATCCAGATCCTATCTACAAAATCAGGTCCGGGCAAATGGATCTTTTCTTTTGAGATCGTTTTACATTCATGACTTAATAGGTATTCTGCCTTATCTCCTAACAGTTCAGTGATCTTGTTGGTTGATGCGGTAAGCATAGTTAATGGTTTAACAGGTAAAAATCAAAGTATCAATCTTTATAACTGTTCGGGACAAAGGTAAGGGCAAGTAAATACAAGGTGAAATAAGGGCAATCTTGTAATTAAGATTGATGTGAAACCTTTTTAATTTCGATTGCTGTCTGAATATTAAGGATCAATTCTTTTATTGCATTGCTTTTGGAGCTAGTTCCTTCCATCTTTATTAAACGACTGTATTCAACTGATTGCTTTGATAGCATGTCCACCAGTTCGGACAAGTCTGAGTGTTTTAGATCTTCTAAGGTTGGCGGGGTTAGAAACATGCGGACATTGTCACAAAAATCATGCATCGCTTCTATTTTAGAATATTATTTTTTATAACATTCGATGATCGTAAATTAATTCTTCATATTCAGGAAAAATTTACCCGAACAAATTACTGCTGAGATAGCGATCACCTCTGTCGCATGTAATAAAGACG
>VBAS01000214.1:6686-19521 GCA_005882975.1 Bacteroidota bacterium
TGGCCATTTGAGTTGCTTCTTCCTGTGATACATCTATAACCCGATCGACTCTTTCCGGTTCAAAAATTTTCGGCAAATATTCTTTAGGCCATCTTCGGATACCCGGAATCGAAGATTCCTCAGTCGGTTGGCAGCCAATTATCTGAATTGAAGGATCTTTTTCTTTAAAAAATCTTGAACAGCCCATGATCGTGCCTGTCGTTCCCATTGAACTTACAAAGTGAGTAATGCTTTGATTGGTGTCTTTCCAGATTTCAGGGCCGGTTGTTTTATAATGTGCCTTATAATTATCTGGATTTGAAAATTGGTTTAAAATAAAAAACTCACCTGTTGCTGCCTTCTCTTCGGCATAGTCGCGACAGATCTCAATATTATCAAGTAAGGTGACTTTGGCGCCGAATGCTTCCATCGTTAGCGTACGTTCTCTTGTCGATGTTGATGGCATCACTAATTCGATATTAAGATCATATAATCTTGCGATCATAGCTAATGCAATACCGGTGTTACCACTCGTTGCTTCAATTAATTTATCTCCGGGTTTTATATCACCTCTTTCTAATGCGGAACGGATCATATTTAATGCAGGCCGGTCTTTTACACTTCCACCCGGATTATCACCTTCCAGTTTTGCATACATCGTAACGTTTGGGTTGGGGTTTAATTTTTTTATCTCCACCATTGGTGTATTGCCTACCAAATCAATAATGCTTGCCATGATCAGGATTTAATTTGTTCTACAACTTCTATATCTGGACGATGATAAACAGTTGAGCAGGAGGGAACACTTTTGGTGAGCCATACATTGCCACCTATAATACTGTTATGCCTAATAATGGTTTCTCCGCCAAGAATAGTTGCACCGGAATAAATGATAACATGATCTTCAACTGTTGGATGTCTCTTTACTGAAGCCATTGCCTTATCAACGCTTAAAGCACCTAGGGTTACACCCTGGTAAAGTTTTACATGATCTCCAATGATAGTTGTTTCGCCAATAACGATACCTGTACCATGATCGATAAAAAAATGTTCGCCGATCTCAGCGGCGGGATGAATGTCTATTCCTGTTTTTGAATGAGCATATTCAGTAATAATGCGTGGAAGCAAAGGAATAGTAAGATCGAACAACGCATGTGCTATGCGATAAAAAGAAATTGCATAGAACCCCGGGTAAGCTCTAATAATCTCAAATCTTGTTCTTGCAGCGGGGTCACCGGCGAGTAATGCTTCAATATCTGTATTTAGAATCCGATATAGCTCAGGAGTATTGCTGAAGAAACGAGCTGCTTTTTCTTTATTACCATTCGTCATGCACCCACTTGTAGCATCCAATAAATTTATCAATTCTGATCGCAGATCGCTAAACCTTAATTCAACTTCTTTTTCCGATGATAGATTGATATCGGACCTTTCAGGAAATAAAAGGCAAATGAGATCATTTACCCAGGTTGCAATTTCTTCATTGGGCGGTACTGTTTCGGTGTCCTTCTGCTGTTGATAAATGAATTTGTAAAATTCTTTTTCCATGCTTTTAGTTAGTTTAATGGAGATGCATGGTATAAAATTATCGTATTTATCACACCAATTTGGTAGACTGTTATATTAATTGTTTCCTAAATAAGAAAAAACCCTGCGGGGGAGGCCCGACAGGGTTTTAATGATTTGTATAATTACTTAAGCATTTCTGTTAATGCAGTTCAGATCTTCAAAAGCTACTTCAAGTCGTTTTATAAATGCTTCTTCACCTTTACGCAACCATACACGGGGATCGTAATGTTTTTTATTAGGCTTATCTTCTCCATCCGGATTTCCAAGCTGGGCTTGCAGATAACCTTCATTCTTTTTATAATTATTTAAAACGCCTTCCCAGAAAGCCCATTGCAGATCGGTATCGATATTCATTTTGATTGCTCCATAACCGATCGCTTCACGTATCTGGTGTTGAGGTGAACCACTACCGCCATGAAATACGAAGTAAACAGGTTGCGGAGCTGTCATTAATTCTTTTTCAATATAGTCCTGGCTGTTCTTTAAGATCACGGGACGCAATTCTACATTACCAGGTTTATAAACACCATGAACATTTCCGAATGCTGCGGCAACAGTAAACATTTTTCCAACCTTACTCAATTCTTTGAATGCATAGGATACATCTTCCGGTTGAGTATAAAGTTTTGAATTTTCTACGTCACTGTTATCAACCCCATCTTCTTCACCACCTGTGACGCCGAGTTCTATTTCTATACCCATGCCCAGTGGTTTCATTCGTTTAAAAAACTCAACTGATGTATGAATGTTTTCTTCAATTGGTTCTTCGCTGAGATCAAGCATGTGTGAGCTAAAAAGTGGTTGTCTTTTTTCTTTGAAAAATTGTTCACCTGCATCGATCAATCCGCTGATCCACGGCAACCATTTTTTGGCAGCATGGTCTGTATGTAATATTACGGGTACTCCATAATATTTTGCAACATTATGAATATGCAATGCACCGGAGATACCACCGGAAATATTTGCCTGCATTTTGTCATTAGGCATTCCTTTGCCGGCAATGAATTGTGCACCACCATTTGAAAACTGGATGATGACAGGAGAGTTTACTTTTGCGGCAGTTTCAAGAACGGCATTGATGGTATTTGTTCCGATCGTATTTACAGCAGGTAATGCAAACTGGTTTTTTTTAGCATCGTTGTAAAGTGCTTCTAGTTCTTCGCCGAATAAAACTCCGGCTTTGTATTTACTCATTTGTTTTTTGTTTCATTATAAAATCCCGGCAGGCAATTTTCAATGGGGCGCAAGATAATTGATTTATAAACTCATTTTCACGAACAGATGTTAGAGGAGTGATACATGTTAAATAAATATCCGGAAAAGTATTTATTACTGGTTGATTGCTAACCTTAGTAAAATAACAAATAGATATGCTAGTAACCTTATTAACTTATTATAAGCTAATAAGGTTACTATATAGTGGACTGAAATATTACTAAGGTTATGTGACTTCTGCGAAATTATTTGCCCAATGCTTGTATCACATCATATTTAGTGACTATATGATAATTGCCAGCTTCATCTTTACTTAATACTGCGCCATTTTCTTTATTGATCAGTGTGCTGAGTTTTTCAACTGGTGTATTAAATTCAACAAGAGGGTAAGATGGCTCCATTACTTTTTCAATCGTATCATTTTTTATATGGGGATTTGAAAATATCTTTTTGAATAAACCATTTTCACTAATAGCTCCAACAGGCCCGTTTCCATTCATTACCGGAATATTTTCGATGTCAAATTTTTTCATCAGGTCAACAGCTTCTGATACCGTTTGTGTCGGCTGAACAGTAACAAGTTTTTGCTTACCAGTACGACTACTTATAATATCCTTAAAAGTTTTAACATCAAGAAAGCCACGTTCTATCATCCATTGGTCATTGTACACTTTAGCTACATACCTACTACCATGATCATGAAATATACAAACCACAAGATCATCTTTCTTTAAACGATCCTTTAATTGCATTAATCCTTGTATACAACTTCCTGCACTGTATCCGCAAAAAATTCCTTCTTCTTTTGCTAAACGCCTTGCCATGATGGCGCCATCCTTATCCGTTACCTGTTCAAAATGATCAATCACACTCATATCATAATTCTCTGGCACAAAATCTTCACCAAAACCTTCACTGATATAGGGATGCACCTCGTTCATATCTACTTCGCCGGTACGGAAATATTTTGTAAGCAAGGAACCATATACATCAATGGCCCATATTTGTATCTTGGGATTTTTTTCTTTTAAAAACATTGCGGTGCCTGTAACCGTACCACCTGTACCTGCAGTGCAAACAAGATGTGTGATCTTGCCATCGGTTTGATCCCATATCTCAGGCCCCGTGGTTTCGTAATGTGCTAAACGATTAGCAAGATTATCATATTGATTAGCATGAAATGAATTTGGAATTTCTTTTGCCAGTCTTCTTGCAACCGAATAATAACTTCTCGGATCGTCGGGTTCAACATTGGTCGGACAAACGATCACTTCAGCACCGACGGCTTTTAATATGTCCATCTTCTCTTTACTCTGCTTATCTGTAGTTGTGAAAATGCATTTATATCCTTTTACAATGGCGGCTAGTGCCAGGCCCATGCCTGTATTGCCACTGGTGCATTCTATAATTGTTCCACCGGGTTTTAGCTTGCCTTCTTTTTCTGCTACCTCGATCATCTTTACAGCCATGCGGTCTTTGATCGAGTTGCCGGGATTAAAGTAATCAACCTTGGCCGCTACCGTACACGGAAAATCTTTGGTGATCTTATTAAGTTTAATCAAAGGGGTATTGCCGATCGTTTCAAGGATATTTTTTTTTATTTCCATGTTCTTTTGTTAGGATACAAAGTTAACCAGTTTACTAAAATTGCTCATTTTATATCATTGGTACAAATAACCTTAAAGTGGTATTGGCGTTTGTCTCAAAAATTGTAAGTTAGCATGGCTCTACTCCTCATCCTGAGCAATGGCGTTACTCCTTCGCTGATTCTACGATCAATATTTATACTCTCTACGAATAAAACTTTACCTATGTCTGAATTATTAAAAAATCTATGGTCCAAAATTTCCGGCTCAGATAGATTTATGCCTTCGATAATTGAGTTTAAACCGGAACAAGTAGAAAGAGCAAAAGACCTGAACGATTCTTTTTATCCTGATAAAAATTATTTCACTGTAAGAGTTAATGAATTGTTTTTGCACCAGGACCGTGAATGGTTAAGAAGATATGACCCTGTTGTTTTTATAGCTTCTGAATTTGTTTATGATAATAAAAAAGTGGAGATACCCTTTGTAGTCGGACCCCACCTTATACAAAAAAGCCTTAATGAAGAATTCGTAACTAAAAATGGGTATGTCATCAGGAATACTACTGTAGCAGGTACGCATCCTTTTAAAGGCGATCCTTTCACCCTAACAGTTGTGCTGGCGCGGCTTGAAAAAAAAGATTATTTAAGAGATGTGCTGAAGTTGGTGGAATCAGCCGCTTCCACTTACACCGGTGGTTTTGTAAATATGGTTAACAGCTATCTGAAAGTATCAAAGCTGGTATTAGATGGTATTGACACTTTGTTCGACAAAAAAGAAGTAGTGGGGTTGATCGGTCATAGAAAAACACTGATGTTAAATGCCCGTGATGATTTTAAGCCTGGTTATTTTGTTTTAATAAATAAGTCAGAACGGGAAATAAAAGATGATATGGAATATGAAAGAAAGAATTTTTTTGTAAAAGGAAATGGTGAGCTTTATTACGGTACATCAATGCAGGAATCCGATCCGTATCGTGATGCCGATTATGTACTGTACAGTGTATTGGCTACAAATAACAGGTCTGATATTGATCAACTGCCATTTTATCCTCAATGGCAGGAATTGCTTGGTTTTGCAATGCCCTTAACAAAAATATCAGAAGAACAATGGGAGCTCATCAAAGCAAAGTTTTTTGCATTGCATAGCAATATGCGGCTTAGTCCTGATCTTATACGTGAACAGGTAAAAACATTAATTGAAACGTATAAAGCCGAATTAAAAGAAATAAGAAAAGATAAAGAAGATCTTGGTGCAAATGAAGTGCCGGAGCAAACAGGTATAAAAGACCCATGGGAAAAAGAAATGGATTCAATAGCTGTTGATATTTTACAAATGAAATAGATCAACCTATGAATGTAAAAGAATTAAGAATAATTGTACAGCCTGATAAGATTGCAATCACACGATCTGTGGGTTCCCCTGAAACAGGAAATATGAACCGGGAGGTTATAAAACTTGAATTGAGTATTGCCAAGATATTTCATAAAGTACTGAATAAGTTCAGGGTTGTTTCTGCTTTTGAAAAGAACGATTATGAGATCCTTGGAAAAACTTTGTTTAAGGTGCTTTTTTTTGATCAACTGGTAAGAAAATTTTTTCTTGATGAGATAATTGAAGTAAGAGATAGTCCCGATACCTATTGCAGGATATATCTTCGGTTCAAAGATCTAACAGGCGATATTCCCGAATTGCCATGGGAATATATGCTGGTTGAAGACGAGGATAGGAAAATATCAGAATTGTATCTCGGAGCAGACAGCAATCAGCGATTTGACCTGATAAGAATAGTAAACGAAAATAAAATTTCTTTCATTCCAAAGAATGATCAAAAACTAAATGTTGCTTTGATTGTTTCCAATCCGAGAAATCAGCCGGAAGGCAGATTACCATTAGCTTCTGATGAATTAAGTAATTGTTTTAAACGACTCAAACAAAAATTTGGTAGCCTTATAAATACCAATGAAAGGGAAGATGAAAAACCAGATTTCAGGAATTTTGAAAATGACCTGGCTGACGTTATAACTCCGTTCAACGGTGAGCCATACGTCTTGCATTTTTATGGTCATGCGCAAGCGAAAGATAAAGAATCCATGATAGCCTTTACAGACGAAAATCAAAACGTAGCGTGGATCAGTGATAAAGATTTTGCTGCAATATTTAGCCAGAATACCAACATACAAAAACCACAATTAATAATTCTGCAGGCATGTGAAAGCGGGCAGGTATGCAATGCCGATACGGAAGATCCCGGCGGACTTGCTTATACGCTTGCCATGAATAACATTCCGGCAATAGTGGCTATGCAGAATATTGTACGTGAAGATGTATCTATTGATTTTATTGAACAGTTCTATACTTCGTTGCTAAATGGTGAAGATGTTGCAAGAGCCGTAACAAGAGGACGACAATTCCTTGGTTGCGGAGTAAGAAAAAACGGTGAAAAAAGGAAGATGAATGAGTATTATGACAATAACACATTTGGCACACCTTTACTTTTTATCAGTACAATCCAGCCTATAAGATTGATGCCGGAAAAAGTATCAAGCATTGCAGAAAAACAGGTGGTAAATAAAATATGTCCCAAGTGTAAAACGCTCTGGAAAAACGTAAAACTTGATAAGGAGATCTGCACATTGAACCGTTGCGGTGGCAGACTTGAGATCTATAGGGAAGATGTTGCCGCTGAAAGCGCCATTGGCAATAAAAATGTTTCTTCCGACCAGGTCAAGGCAGAATTAAACCCTCAGTTACCGGGAAAAGCATCCTTAAACTAACTGTTTTCGAAATGAATTTTGACACAGAATCTATATCAAAATTAATTGCTAATGCTTATCACCAGGCAGCTCTTGATCCCGTCAATGACATGTTTGTTATTACTGAATTGCTTGAAAAAATAAAAACAAACCTGGTTGCTAAACAAAGTGAACCATATAAAGCATGGAATGGTTTGGAACTGGATCGTTTTCGATTCGATAAAGAAAATATCCTGAAGGTTTTTGTACCGCTGCGACAAAAATATTTTGAAAAGTATTTTGAAAACATACAAAAAAGTCTGCAAAACAAATTTGATTACAAAACATGGTTCAATGAATACATTGATGCAATAGTCTATCTGTCCGGAGCTGTATTTAATCCTTTGTGCCTTTATGATTTTCCTTTTACTAAGGAACAACAGAAAATAGTTGAAAGGGGCCGGCAAATGAATGACCTGATAATGGATGGCAGATGGGCAGATGTGTTTCCGTTTGCAAAAGAGTTTTCACAAGATCCACAACTTTCTGCCTTTCAAAAGAGTTCAATGCTGGTGAATGTTGGCTATATACAACTTTTTTGGTCTCCTGATTTTGAAGAATCGATAAAATATTTTGAGGAAGCCGGTCAAACAGATTCAGGCAATAGCATAGTAGAAAAAGGATGGGGTACATATTATTTAAAACTCCAGGATTACGATAAGGCGATCAGGCATTTCGAAAAGGCAATGCAAATGGATCCTGCTGATGTTGAGAATTATGGTCAAATTGGCGCTTGTCATAAGGAGAAAGGTGATTATGAGATCGCTGAGCAATGGTATAGGAACGCTATAAAATATGATTTTACAAATACAGACGCTTATTCCAAACTGATACAATTATATGGACATTGGGATGCTGAAGCAGAGAAACGTACTTTGATCCCTGAGTTAGTTTCTAAATGCGAGCTGCTACTTCCATCTGATAAGTATGAGAATATGCTTTATAATATTTATCGTGATGCCGGCTATTCCTATTCTGTAGCGGGAGATTATTCTATTTCAGAAATGTATTATCAAAAAGCTGTTGATCTTAAGCCTGACTATACTATTGCTAAGATCGACGTAGCTTATATCAAAGGGTATCAAAAAAAGTATGATGAAGCAGTAGAGATCTTGAAAAAAATACTTGAAACCATTCCCGATTATTATGATGTCCATTGGGGTTTAGCATGGGTATATGAACAAACAGAAAAATTTGATGAAGCATTGTCAGAACACCAAAAATGTATTGCGATAAGACCTGAATGGGCTGACAAGTCTTATAATGCTATTGGTAAAATGTATTTTGATCAAAAGAAAGATTACCTGCATGCAAAACAGTATTATCAAAAAGCAATTGAGATCCGGGAAAGGGAAAACATTTATTACGATAACATGATCGATGCACTCGATCACCTTGACGATAAAGAAAGTTTAAAAGAAAAAGAAGATATTCTCACCCGGCAATTTTCGAAAAATCCAAATAATGACCTGTTGGCCAATAAACTCGGGGTACATTTTTACAATACTGGTAAGATAGAGGAAGCAATACCCTATTATCAGAAGGCTATTAGAATAAATCCGGATAACAATGTGTACTATGAAAATCTTGGCCTGGCATACGAAGGAATAAATAATGTTGAAAAAGCAGAAGAATATTACCTGGAAGCGCTGAGACATAAAGAAGAATACCAAACCTGTAACAGGCTTGGCATTCTTTATTATAGAAGGAATCAAAATGATGATACAGATAAGGCAATTGAATACTATCAAAAAGCGATCGGGCTGGCCCCTGAAAATGCGGCGTTATATGAAAACCTGGGATTAGCTTATGAGCAAAAGAAAATGTTGCTGGAAGCTGAGCAGGCTTATATAAAAGCAACGGCAATAGATAAAGTGACGGGTGCTTATTTTAACAGGCTTGGATATTTCTATTTTACACAGCTAAAAGATGAGCTTGCAATAACAGCTTATCTGAAAGCAATAGAAAGAGAAAAAGATGTGCAGTTGTATAAAACAAATTTAGCACTGGCATACGAGGGGAACAACGAGCCGGAAAAAGCTATTGACATTTATTTGGAGATACTTGCGGAAAATAAAGCGGATCATAATGTCAGGTCTTTGCTCGCATCTGCACAGTATACAATGGGCGAAGCACATTACCAGGATGCTTTGCAAAACTTGTTACAGTGTTGTGAAGAGGATCCCGGGAATATTTTATATAAAAAATATTTGGCCACATTATATGAAAAAATGAATGATCGTGAAAAGGCCCTTGATTTATATAATGAACTGGTAAAAGAAAACCCTGACGATCTTGACATCAATAATAAGGTTGGTGTATTATATTATAGTAAAGGAACTAAAGAAGATGCTGAAAAAGCAATAACTTATTATAAAAAAGCGATCGAATTATCTCCTTCGGAGGGTATCCTTTATCAAAACCTGGCATTAGCTTATGAAGTGACCGGCGACAATGACAAAGCAGCAGAGGCATTCGAAAAATCGATTGGAATAGAACCACGCAATGATCAGTTCTATTCTAATTATGCTGAATTCTTTTTCAAGAACAATCAGTTTGAAAAAGCAATTGAATTTTGTAAGAAAGCGATCATGATAAATCCTAACTCGTCATTATATTATCAAAATATCGGACTTGCTTATGAACAACTTAATAAAAATAAAGAGGCGGAGGAGGCTTATCTTAATTTATTAAACATTGAGCCGGAGAATGCCAATTTTCATAACAACCTGGGTGTGTTTTATTACAGAACGAATCAAATTGACAAAGCAGTTGAAAAATATAAGGATGCATTAGTATTAGATCCGGATAACATACTTTTTCATAAAAATTTAGCGATCGCTTATGAAAGTCTTGGTAAAAATGAAGAACTGGAAGAAACATATCTTACAATATTAGAGAAGGATCCGGATAATGATGAGATCCATAATTTACTGGGAGTGCTTTATTATAGAACTAATCGACTTGAAAAAGCGATCACCAGTTATTTAAAAGCACTTGAATTAAATTCCAACGTTGCGGTCTACTATCAAAATCTTGGTCTGGCGTATGATGACTATGGACAAATTGATGCGGCGGAAGATGCGTATTTAAAAAGTTTAAAGATCGACCCAAATGATGATCGCTGTTTAAATTTAACCGGGGTGTTTTATCATACAAAGAGAAATAATTATAAAACTGCTTTGGAACTTTACAGACAGGCCATACAGATCAATCCTAATGAGCCGAACTATTTTTTAAACCTTGGAAATGTTTATTCGCTCTTGAATGATGAAAAACAAGCCACGTTGGCTTTTGCTAAGGCCGACGAACTTCAAAAAGTAACTTTATAAAAAAGCCCCTCCTGGAAACAGGAAGGGCATACCGGACTTAGTGATTTATTAATCACTAATCAACTTTAACAAAGTCGTTTTGATTTAAATGTCTGATAAGCGTAGGTCAGGCTTGTTTCTGAAACTTTTTTCTTTTGTTGGCAAGTACCCGGTCAAGCAGCACAAGACCGAGCAACACATTCACCATCATAAATCCATTTACAAAATTGTTGTTGAATATTTTGCTATAATCAACTTGCGAAAGACGTGAAAGGTCTATTGAATACTTTGAATCGGTTCCTGATGTCCATTCAACTTGTGAAAATCCATAAATAAGAAAAACGATAATCAGTGTGAAGAAAAACCCTGCAATACTCCAGATGATCTTTTTATTGATATAATTTTTAGTGGCAGGGGCAATATGATATTGGGCAATTTTTTCCATTACATTTTTTGTGAAACGCATGGAAGGATGTTCCAATTCAGTAGCATTCATCAATTGATGGATCTCTGTCAATTCGTGGTATTTACTTTTCCACTCAAGATTGGTTTGCAGCATTTTTTCAATTGAAGTCCTCTCTTCACTGGAAGAAATTCCATCAATGTATGCCCACAATTGTTGCTCGATATTTTGTTCCTGGTTCATACAACACAGTTTAATAAATATTTTTTACTTCTTCACTAAAGTTCTTTTCCATTTTTTCTTTTAATCGTGTTCTTGCCCGGTGCAATCTTACCTTCACCGTATTTGTTTCAAGCCTCAATATCTTACTTATCTCTTCAAGGTTTTGCTCGGCTTTATAAAACAAAGTTATTATTTCAGCATCGTCCGGACTTAGCATAGCAATGGCTTCGTTCACCATATTTATTCTTGATTTCTGTTCCACCAAATTTGCCCTCAGCCCCGAATCCTTGCTATCGGCCACTTCAAACACTTTTTCATTATCCAAAGAATGCACATCCAGTTTCTTTTTTCTTAAAAAGGTAATGCTGGTTGTATTAGCGATCGTATAAAGCCATGTGCTGAATTTAGATTCTCCCCGAAAATCAGCCAGCGAACGATAGGCTTTTACAAAAACATCCTGCGCCACTTCTTCCGCATCTTCACGGCTTTTGATCATACGTAAAACAAGGGTAAAGACATAGGCCTGGTAACGGTTTACCAGTTCAGCATAGGCATTTTGCTCACCCTTAAGCACCTTGCTTATGATCTCATTATCACCAAGTCCGGTTGACATTCAATAACTAAGACTACCAAAGATGAACTTTGGTTACAATAAAGTTAGACCTAATTTCTGCTATAATATAGTGTAGCACAAGTATGCGTAGTTGTAACCTCCGGATAAAGTCAGTAGTCATATTTGCAGAATCATTTAATTAAAAGTTCTTTACTGGCTGTAACCTGGAAATAAGGAATGTAGTCTAAAAGAACAGGAAACAATTTACTAACTATAAAAATTTATTTTATGCATGGATCGGAAATGATGGTGGCAATACTAATCCCCATCTCTTTTTTTGCAATGGTTTTTGGAGTCGTCTATCTTTTTAAGAAGGAAAACCTTGCAATGATCGAAAAAGGAATGAATCCTAAGGACAAGTTGTTTCGTCCGGCGCCATTTAGAAGTTTAAAATGGGGTTTATTATTACTGGGAGCAGGTTTGGGGTTGCTTATCGCTTTTTTCGTGGATATGAATCTTCCTTACAGGATCGAACCAGCTGGAATTTATTTTGCTCTTATTGCAATGGGCGGCGGACTTGGCCTTATCGGTTCTTATTTCGTGGAGAAAAAGCACTGGTACGATAAGAAAGGTATCAACGGAGAATAAACCCTCTATATAAATTTCCACCTATCCTCATCAAGCAATGCGCCACGGCGGATTGCTTTTTATTTTTCTAAAACCTCCAATGCCTTTTTAATTGCAGGATCATCACCGTTCACTACTTCATAATATCCTTTTGATCTCCATTTGAACCTTGCGAGCTGCGCCTTTATTCTTTTTTGCAAATAGTCTTTGTCAGCTCCTGAAACCTGCTTCAGATCAATGCTGTCTTTTGCCGCATAAGCTACCAATTCCTGCCACATGCCTTCAAGGTTATTATAATTTGCAGTAAAATCCTGTGGGGTACTAAACTTATTTAGCTCATCAAGATGCCTGATATAATAAGTGTACATGAAAGTATTTAATGAGCCACTTAGATAAAGTCTGCTTACATTTCTGTGCAGGCTGCCAGTATCAAGACCTACAAAATATTTTGGTGTAATACCTCCGCCACCATATACTGTATCGCCACATTGGGTTTTGTAAACTTTACCATTAACGACTTTAGCGGTGTCAAGATGATTGACCTCTCCATTCTCATATCGATCGGCTATTTCCTC
>VBAS01000215.1 GCA_005882975.1 Bacteroidota bacterium
GGAGCGATCAACCCTTTCACCTCGATCATGCTTGTGCAGGGTTTGATGTCTTTAAAGAATTCGCCATGTGCTTTTCCATATTCTTCCCAGCGGGCAATATCAGTGACAAACAATCTTGTCCTTATTACATCTTTTAATGACGCACCGGCTTTTTGTAAAACTTTTTCTATTTTCTGAATGATGAACTTTGTTTGTTCATATGCGTCATTGCCACCAACAAGAGCACTATTGTCATCAACAGCAACCGTTCCGGTTACTTCAATTGTATTTCCAACTTTTACAGCACGGCTATAGCCTACAATGTCTTCCCATTTGGCGCCAGAGGAATAATTGGTTCGTTTCATTTCGCTAAGAGATTAAAAGAGAAAAGGAGTTAAAGGGAAATTTTACATTTACTCACACGGCGAATTTCTAATTACCATATTGTCCTAAAAACTTTATCCGCATAAGTTTCAATTGCTCCCAGGTAAAACTATGTTCAGATAATTCTTCCTGCGCCACCTGTAGCGAAGATGTTTCGCAACCCTTAAAATATTCAATGATCTCTTCCTGGTCATATTCATCCAGCAACTGAGAGAGGGCATAATCAAGATTGAGCTTGGTGCCGCTGCCTGCGATCGTTTCCATTTCTTCCAGCAGCTCTTCCATTTTCATTCCTTTATTTTTTGCAATGGTCTCCAGCGGGATCTTTTTATCAATGTTCTGAATGATATAAACTTTGTTGCCGCTTTTATTCACGACACTCTTCATTACAAAATCATCGGGACGCTCAATATTATTTTCCTCCACATATTTGGAGATCAAATCAATGAACGGTTTACCATATCGGATCGCTTTTCCTTTACTTACACCCTGGCATTTTTCAAGATCGGCTAGTGTAATAGGATAAAGGGTAGCCATATCCTGCAGCGATGATTCAAGGAAAAGAACAAACGGAGGCAGATTTTTTTTCTTTGCTTCTTTTTGACGAAGCTCTTTCAGCATCTCAAACAACTTTTCATCCGCTGCAGCGCCTTCTGTAGTTTCGGCACCTTCATCGTCGTCAGCGTTTGCTTCTTCATATGTGTTATTAAGAACGATCTTGAAAGATTTTGGTTTCTTCAGGAAATCAGTTCCCTTCTTTGTAAACTTCAGCACACCATATTCTTCAATATCTTTTTGGAGCAAGCCCTCTAACAGCATTTGACGGATCAATGAATTCCAGAAATGCGGTTCTTTTTCATTGCCACTGGCAAATACATCAAGTCCCTCATGGCGGTACATAGTTATTTGTGGTGTTGGTCTTCCATAGATCATATTCACCACATACTCCATTGCAAACCGTTCATCAAGTGCTTTAATAGCTTTCAGAGCACACACGACCTCATCTTTTGCTTCAATTTTTTCTTTTGGATGAAGGCAATTATCACAATTATTACATTTATCAGTTTCGTATTCTTCTCCGAAATAGCTTAATAAAATTTTTCTTCTACAAACACCACTTTCTGCAAAAGCAACTGTTTCGCTTATTAATTGATTTCCCACTTCTCTTTCGCTAAGCGGTTTATCACGCATCAGGTGTTCCAGCTTTGCCACATCTTTATGAGAATAATAAAGAATGCATTTCCCTTCCATGCCATCACGACCAGCCCTACCAGTTTCCTGGTAATAATTTTCAATACTCTTTGGAATATTATAATGAATTACATAACGGATATCCGGCTTATCTATTCCCATTCCGAATGCAATAGTGGCGACGATCACCTGCACGTCTTCATTCATAAACTGATCTTGCCTGTCGGATCTTAACTTACTATCAAACCCGGCATGATAAGCAACAGCTTTAATCCCATTTGCCGTTAGCATATCGGCAAGTTCTTCGGTCGTTTTTCTATTCGTTGTATAAATGATACCACTCTTGCCTTTATTCTGCACGATGAACTTTGCCATGTTCTTGAGGGTATCATCTTTATTGATCTTTGGAATTATTTCATAATAGAGATTTGGCCGGTTAAATGAAGAAATAAAGATCTTCGGATCACGGAGGTCAAGATTTTCAACGATATCACTTTGAACTTTTGGAGTAGCTGTCGCGGTTAAAGCGATCATCGGAATGTCAGGATTTATCTGGATCATCATCTCTCGCAACCGGCGATATTCCGGACGAAAATCATGACCCCATTCAGAAATACAGTGTGCCTCATCAACTGCGAAAAAAGAGATCTTTAGATCACTAAAGAATTCAAGATTCTCTTGCTTGGTTAACGTTTCCGGTGCGACGTATAACATTTTTGTTTTGCCGGTTAGCAGATCATCGTGTACCTCTCTTATTTCTTTTTTGGTAAGTGTAGAATTTAAAAAATGTGCGACTGAATCAATATTGCTGTAGCTACGTACAAGATCCACCTGGTTTTTCATTAGTGCAATGAGAGGAGAAACGATAATTGCAACCCCTTCACTAACCAATGCCGGTAATTGATAACACAAACTTTTACCGCCACCAGTAGGTTTGATAACAAAAGTGTCATTGCCTGCAAGCAAATTCTCGATGATCTTTTCCTGGTTGCCTTTGAATTTGTCAAAACCAAAATGTTCCTTAAGTGCTTCGTGAAGGTCAAATTTCTTTTTAGAAGCAGGTTTCCCGTTAGTTGCCTTAACTGTTTTTTTTGCTGGTGCTGTAGCCATTACTCAAATCTTTTCATCGTCGTTTTTAAAAATATAGCTGATTAAGATACAGAAAATACCATTGTTATATATTGGTATTTTTACACAAAAGACAGCTTCTGTACGATTTATATGGAGTGGCGGCGGGACTTTCTAGCGGAGAAGGTATAATTGAATATTCTTTCCATTCATCCCGGTAAACGCTCCTTTTCAGATACCCCTCAACAGACGATCGGGGCGAATTTACGAAAATACTTTGCTTGCAAACTTACTAAAATGGTAAAGTCTAAACTATAATCTTGTATTGACATGGTTTCATATCAAATCCTATAATTTTGCCACCTCAAATGACCTCCTCACTAAAACAGATTGCGCTAAGGACTATTGAATTAGAGTCACAATCCATCAGTGGATTATCCCAATATATCAACGATGATTTTGAAAAGGCGATAAAAGCGATCACTAACTGCAAAGGCCGGATAGTGATAAGCGGAATAGGTAAAAGCGCCGTTATTGCACAAAAAATTGTCGCTACGCTAAATTCAACGGGAACGCCTTCCATTTTTATGCATGCTGCCGATGCTATTCATGGTGATCTTGGAATTGTTCAACAAGATGATGTAGTGATGATCATTAGCAAAAGCGGGGAAAGCCCGGAAATAAAAGTGCTGGTACCGCTGATTAAGAATTTCAAAAACATTCTTATTGGGATGGTAGGCAGTATTGAGTCTTATTTAGCCAGCCAATGCGATATCATATTAAATACAACGGTAAGTCAGGAAGCTTGTCCAAATAACCTTGCACCAACAAGCAGCACAACTGCACAGCTAGTAATGGGAGATGCATTAGCTATTTGCCTGATGGAGACAAAAGGATTTAACAGTGATGATTTTGCAAAATTCCATCCAGGCGGAACGCTTGGAAAAAAACTTTATTTACGAGTTGCGGATCTTTATATAAAGAATGAAAAACCAAAACTTGCAAAAGACAGATCATTAAAAGAGGTTATTGTTGAAATTTCATCAAAACGATTAGGAGCAACAGCCGTCGTTGATAGCAGTGATATTCTTTTAGGAATAATCACAGATGGAGATCTTAGAAGAATGCTGGAAAAAAATATTTCATTAGACGGTGTGACCGCGGAAGATATAATGACAGTAACACCCAAATTCATTGGGCCAGATGAATTAGCGGTTGATGCTTTGGATCTAATGAGAAAAAAATCAATTACGCAGTTAGCGGTGGCTGATAATGGGAAATATTTAGGATTTATACACTTACATGATCTAATCCGGGAGGGGCTGATTTAAAAGTGGAAAAAAATATCAATAATTAGAAATCAATAACTCCCCTTTAGGGGAGGGGGTATATGAGCAACAAACATAATTATGTAGCGATTATGGCCGGTGGTATCGGCAGTCGTTTCTGGCCAATGAGCCGCACCGCATATCCAAAACAGTTTCTTGATATACTGAATACGGGCAAAACCTTAATTCAACAAACCTATGAACGCTATAAAAAGCTGGTGCCCGAGGAAAATATTTTCATTATCACATCAGCCGAGTATGTGCCGATAGTTAAAGAGCAGTTGCCAACTATCAAAGAAGAAAATATTCTTGGCGAGCCATCAAGAAAGAATACGGCGCCTTGTGTTGCTTATATTTCTTTCAAGCTTTTGAAAAAAGACCCTGATGCAAAACTTATTGTTGCCCCGGCTGATCATATGATAACTGAAACATCAGAGTTTATTAAGACATCAAAGAAGGCATTAGATTTTGTTGATCATATCAACGCATTTGTAACACTTGGAATAAAACCAACATATCCTAATACCGGGTATGGATATATTCAGCATGATACAACGGCAGCAGCGCCGGATATTTACAAAGTAAAAACGTTTACCGAAAAACCAAATGCAGAACTAGCACAAACATTTATTGCAAGCGGAGATTTTCTATGGAATGCAGGCATCTTCATTTGGAAAGTAAAAAACATCGTTACGGCATTTGAGAAATATCTTCCTGAGATGTACGAGGTTTTCGTTGCGGAAAAAGAAAAATTCAATACAAAAGAAGAGAAAGAGGCAATAGAACAAATTTATCCGCAATGTACTAATATCTCTATTGATTTTGGTATTATGGAAAAGGCGGATAATGTTTATATCATTCCATCCTCATTTGGCTGGAGCGATCTTGGTACATGGAACAGCGCATGGGATAATATGGAAAGAGATTATTTAGGGAATGCGGTTGCTGGAAAAAATGTGATGATAATGGATGCAACAAAATGTATGGTTCATGCAGAAAATGGCAAGCTTGTCCTATTGCAGGGCCTCGATGATTTTATAGTAGTAGATACAAAGGACGCCTTACTGATTTGCAGAAAAGATAAAGAGCAGGAGATAAAAGAATTTGTGGCGGAGGTAAAGAGAAATAAAGGAGATAGGTACCTATAAGTGGTATCTGCGATTTAAGCCGGGTTTTATACTTTTAGGAATAAGCTATGGCTATCCCTGTCAATAATATTTTATTCTTAGATATTGAAACAGTTCCTCAATATGCGGATTATAACTCTTTACCCAAAGACTGGAAAGAGTTGTGGGACACAAAGGCAACTTCACTTTTAAAATATCACGAAGAAGAAACCAAAGAAACGATCTATCATCGTGCAGGCATTTATGCGGAGTTTGGAAAAATTATTTGTGTAAGCTGTGGATTTATACAAGGAAATGGCAGCGGAAAGAAGATCATTCTAAAATCTTTTTATGGAGAAAATGAACGGGTGCTGCTTGTTGAGTTTTGTGATATGTTGAATAAGTGGACGAATAGTGACGAACCGAAATATTTATGTGCCCATAATGGAAAAGAATTTGATTTTCCATATCTGTGTCGCCGGCTTATTATAAACAAACTTTCAATTCCAACTATCTTAAACGCCAGCGGTAAAAAACCGTGGGAAGTTTGTCATATTGATACTCTTGAATTATGGAAGTTTGGAGATTTTAAAAGTTTTACTTCTCTAAATCTCCTGGCACACACACTTGGAATCCCTACACCAAAAGACGATATTGACGGAAGCAAGGTTTGGAGTGTATATTGGAATGATAAAGATTTAAAACGGATTGTCAACTATTGCCAAAAGGATGTAGTCACTGTTGCTCAAATACTTTTGCAAATGCAGGGAGATTTATGCGTAAATCAGGAAAACATCGAAATAAAAGGATAAAGCCGGGAAATTTCAGCATTGTTTTTTCACCCTTTGGCTCAGAACAATTATTTTTGCTGCCCCAATGGAATAAATAACAAAACGCAAGTGCCAAATTCCACTTGGGATTTGAGATTTGTTATTTGGGATCATGAGGTGCGGTAGCTCAGTCGGTAGAGCAAAGGACTGAAAATCGTTGTGTCGGCGGTTCGATCCCGCCCCACACCACTGAAAGGCTCTGGTTAATTACCGGAGCTTTTTTTATTTGATATATTAATGACCGACATGGAGTATGATCTTAATAACGAAATGTTTCGATTAGCGGCAGAGCTTGTAAACCAAAGCTCAAGGAATATTTTTCTTACTGGTAAAGCCGGTACCGGCAAAACGACATTTCTAAAATATATAAGAGAGAATTGTCCCAAGCAAATTGCTGTAGTGGCACCTACCGGTGTAGCGGCGATCAATGCTGGCGGTGTAACCATTCATTCTTTTTTTCAACTTCCCTTCTCGCCATTTATACCAGATGTTGGCGGGTTTAATAGACAAGCCGAAGAAACCACAAATAAAAATAGTCTTCTCAGCAAGCTGCGAATGACGACCGAAAAGAAAAAGATCTTACAAGAGCTCGAGCTGCTTATTATAGATGAGATCAGTATGGTTCGTTGTGATATGCTTGATGCGGTTGATACCGTATTGCGTCACATTCGTAGAAGACATAACGAAAGATTTGGCGGCGTACAAGTTTTGTTTATTGGAGATATGTTTCAGTTACCGCCAGTAATAAAAGATCATGAATGGCGATTATTGAAAGACTTTTATAACAGCCCTTATTTCTTCGACAGTCTTGTAATAAGAGAGGGGCCGCCGGTTTATATTGAGTTTGATAAAATATACAGGCAAAGCGAGGAGAAGTTTATTAACGTATTAAACCAGGTAAGGAATAATCAACTTGATGATGATGGAAGAAATTTGTTGGAGAAAAGATTTGATCCTGCTTTCAGAAGAACAAAGGATGACGGATATATTATTCTTACAACACACAATGAAAGAGCAAGAAATAAAAATGAAACAGAGGTAAATAGTCTTACTAATAAATTATTTTCTTATAGGGCAGCGATTGAAGGCGATTTTCCGGAGTCGGCTTATCCGGCAGAAGAACAACTGT
>VBAS01000086.1:0-49027 GCA_005882975.1 Bacteroidota bacterium
CACGCCGCTCAATAATGATTACAAGATCTTATTAATTGGAAATTTCGATAATGCACAGGCTGCGGCCGAGTATGTTCAAGCGGCAAAACCCGTTAGCAATTCACAGATTGTACCATGGCTGGCTACGGATAAGTACAGTTTTACAATTATATCTGCCGCCAATCTTGAAATACTGAAAACACAGCAGGATATTGGTCTTTACAAGCAATTCATCGAAAAAAATCTGCCCGGTAAATTTTAGGGATTCCTTTTTACCAAAGCCTTTCTATTTTATTAGCTTTGAAATACATTGTGGTATTTTATTTGAGGTCTTTCATCTTTCACTGAAACCAATACATCATGAAACGGAGTGTAAAAATCTTTTGGCAAATTTTCTTCGGTGGATTTATTGCTTTTGTATTAATGGTATTGCTCGCAAGTTGGGGAGTATTTGGTCCCATGCCCTCACTACATAAGCTCGAAAACCCAAGCATATTACAGGCAACCGAAGTATTTGCAGATGATGGAACACTGATGGGAAAATATTATCTGGAAAAAGGTAACAGGAGTATTGTAGAATATAAGGACATTTCAAAATATGTGATAGATGCACTTGTATCAACTGAGGATAAAAGATTTTACAATCACTCCGGCATCGATTTTAAAGGCACTCTTCGTGCTGTCATGCTGTTTGGTAGTGAGGGAGGTGGCAGTACTCTCACTCAACAGTTGGCAAAAGCACTGCTTGATCATGAAGGGAATAAAAGTAAAGCAATTCGTGTTATACAGAAATTGAAAGAATGGATCATTGCGGTCAAGCTTGAAAGAAATTTTACAAAGGACGAAATTCTTGCATTATACCTTAATGCCGTTCCTTTCTCCGATAATGTATTTGGTATACGGAACGCTTCAAAAACTTTTTTTCAAAAAGAGCCATACCAGTTGAATGTTGAAGAATCTGCACTTTTGGTTGGCATGATAAATGGACCAGGTCTTTATAATCCCCGGCGGAATCCAAAGGCTTCAATTGACCGGCGAAACCTGGTCATCAATCGTATGGTAGATAACGGAAAGCTCTCTTTTGCTGAAGCGACAAAATGTAAAACCAAACCTATTGAAATGAATTATCTTAAAATGGATGAAAACACTGGTTATGCTCCTTATTTCCGGGAAGTGTTGCGGGAGGATTTGAAAACAATTTTGAAAGAGATAAAAAAACCAGACGGTGATACATACGATATCTATGATGATGGTTTGAAAATTTATACAACGATCAATCCGCGTATGCAGGAATATGCGGAAGAAGCAATTGCAGAATGGATGCCTACTATGCAAAAATATTTGAATGCAACCGCCAATATTAAAAGTGGAAAAGTATGGGAAGAAAATGAAAGCAAGATCGAACAGGCAATGAGAAACAGCGATCGCTGGGACAATATGAAAAATGATGGATTCAGTGATGAGGAGATCAAACGGGCATTCAAAAAGAAGGTACCGATGAAAATATTTGCCTGGAATGCAAAACGAGAAAAGGATACCGTCATGAGTCCTTATGACTCTATTAAATATCATAAACAGGTTATGCAGGCTTCTTTTATGGCAATGGATCCTGTAACGGGAGAAATTAAAGCATGGGTTGGTGGCGTTAATTTCAAAACATTTAAGTATGACCATGTCAATATAAAAACGAAAAGACAGGTTGGTTCATCTATAAAACCATTTTTATACGCACAGGCGATGGAGGAACGTGGCTTTAATCCCGAAACACCTGTGGAAGATGTACAACAGGATTTTGGCAGTAATCGCCTTGTACCAGCTACAAGTAAAAGTTGTTCGGGTCGTACAATGACTATGGCAACTGCATTAGCATTTTCAAAGAACTGTGCAAGTGCTTATATAATGAAACAGGTAACGCCGAAAGCCTTTGAAGAATTTGTTTCCCGTATAGGTATCCCAACTGATATTGGTCCTTATCCTGCAAATGCACTTGGCGCCTGCGATCTTTCTTTATATGAAATGCTTTGGGGTTATACAGTTTTTGCTGGTCGTGGATTTTCTACAAGACCCTGGTATATCAGCCGTATCGAAGATAGAAATGGTAACGTGATAAAAAGATTTGATTATAGTGTGAACAGGAAAGAAGCAATTAATGAGATCACATCTTATAAAATGGTTCGGATGATGCAGGGCACTGTTGATATTGGTACAGCCGCCGGATTAAGAAGTCGTTTAGGTGCAGCAGAAATGGGCGGTAAAACAGGAACTACAAATGATAACAGCGATGGATGGTTCATGGGTTATACTCCACAGTTATTGGCAGGTGTTTGGGTTGGATGTGATGATCGTTTCATAAGGCTGAATAAGAATGATACTCGTGGATACGGCGGTACTTCAGCAAGACCTATCTGGGAAGCTTTTTATAAAAAAGTATATGCTGATAAAAAGTTAGGTATTGACAGGGATGCACGGTTCTCAAAACCGGAAGATCTTGAAATGGAAATGAACAGTGCAGACCCTTTGAATCTTATTGATGTGATACCTCCCGCAGCTGAAGGTGAGGACCAGGGGGTAGGCAATGAACAAGATTTTGAAATAATAAAAACAAGAGAATATATCGGCCCGGAAAGCAAACCAGTGATCGACGATAGTAAGGATAAGAAACAAAAAAAAGATACTACAGATAATCAAACCCAGGCTGTAAAAATTGGCGACCCACAACCGGAAGAAAAAAAGAAGAAAGGTATTTTCAGTAAAATTTTTGGGAAGAAAGATAAGAAGGGGAATTGATAAAATTTATTTCCAATCTCTTATCCAATCTTTAATACCAAGAAAAACCTGGTTCGCCACTTTCGTTCTGAACTTTGGATCAAGTATCATTTTCTCATCTTCCTTGTTGCTAAGAAAAGCAATTTCCACCAGGCAGCTCGGGTAATCCGTTGGTTGTATTGGCTGAAAATTAAAGCTGCCTACATTCCCAAATTCTTTAAGATCTTTTATTTCCAGCAATCTTTTTAAAATGCTTTGTGAAAATGAACGGAACCCGATATGTTTATAATAAGTTGAAACACCTCTCACAGAGTCACGTCCGGAAGAATTCAAATGAAAAGAAATAAAAATATCAGGGTTGTTTTGTTTCGCCCATAATACACGATCCTTATTCTCAATAGTCGTATCCGTTTCCCTTACCATCAAAACTTTTATCTTTTGCTTTTTCAATATTTTTTGTAGCTCTTTAGCAAAAAGAAGCGTATAGTTTTTTTCAAGAATGCCTGATGATACACCGCTTGCACCAAGGTTAGTTCCTCCATGCCCCGCATCAATGGCGATCGTCATTTTCTGAATGCCCGCAGGCAGTCTTCTTATTTTTAGTTGCAGTGTGTTCCCATTGTAGCCGATACTATATCCATAATGCTGCTGCTTCATTAACTCAATTGTGATCTGCAAAACATCGCTTTCTGTCTGTTCATACCAAACATTCTTTACAGCTTTTGCTGATGATAGTTGTGTTATCCAGTTTATATTGCTTTGTACATTATACAATTCAATTTTTATCCTTGAAGGATCTATTTCCATCCAGCTTTTATAAGGAACTCTTCCGCTAAGCGAAAAACTTACTGAATCAACCAGGTTGCTACCGGGTTCACTTCCTCCTTTTACATGCCAGCTTTCACATAGAGCAGTTGATAACATAGTATCAGGAAACGGCTGCGTATAAGTTTTCTCAATAAAGGCATAATGCATGGCTGAAAGCTGAACCTTATACAAGTTCTTTACTGTGTCAATTACTTTCATCACAATAGAAGTATCGATATAACCCATTTTGGCACTCCCCAACCTGTCTTCGCCACTGCTGTAAGCAAGCTGTGGGAGTTTACCCTTCGTAATTATATATGAAGGAATGAGACCTTGTGTAAATAATGATGACCCATTTAAAAAGAAAAGCAAAAGACCCACAGATAAAATTTTCTTTAAAATCATGATTGAAGATAACAGAAATTATTTCTCAAAACACTTGCTGTAGATAGCTTCCTTATTTTTACTGGCTTCTTTTCTTATCTTTCTAAAAATTAACCACCATGGTCTTATTGGGTCTTTCCATTGCCCCCGGACTTGCTATCTGCCTTTATATTTTTCTTAAAGACATTTACAATAAAGAACCAAAAAGATTATTGTTATTCAGCTTTTTTTTAGGAATACTGTCTATTATTCCCCCTTATTTTATTGAAACATACTCAGTGAATTTTTTTAATTCGAGCATATCCTCATTGGCGACATTGGCATTTTGTGTAGTGGCGTTAAGCGAAGAGTTGAGCAAGTTCCTGGTAGTTCGTTATTTCTGTTACCCGCAGAAAAGATTTGATGAACCGCTTGATGGCATTGTTTACAGCGTAATGGTAAGTATGGGTTTCGCTACTATTGAAAATATAAATTATGTTTTCACACATGGTTATAGCACTGCGTTTGTAAGAATGTTTTTAAGCGTGCCGGCTCATGCAACTTTTGGTGTGGTGATGGGCTATTTTATTGGTAAAGCAAAATTTGACAGTGCTAATAGTTTTAAATACCTGTTTATCGGTTTGCTCGTCGCCGTTCTTTTTCATGGCACATTCGATTTCTTTATTTTTTTACAAGCAAACGAAGCGATCAAAGCTTATGTTTCTGATGGATTATTATTTGCAGGTGCGGTCGTTTCATATATCATTGCTATTTTTCTCAGCAGAAAACAAATAAGGCTTCACCGCCAGATATCAAAACAATTATTTAAACCCGATCCTGATCAATATGTTTGAAATAAAAAAAGCTGGAGTAAACGATATAGCGCTGATACGTGAGCTTACATTTCGTGTTTGGCCGCAAACTTATGCATCGATCCTTTCACAAGAACAAATTGATTATATGCTGGAAATGATGTACAGTGAAACTTCCTTAAAAAAACAAATGACCGAAGATGACTGCGAATTTATTATTGTTTATGAAAACGGAAATCCCGTGGGCTTTGCTTCCTACAGCGAAGAAGAAACCCATAAATGGAAGCTAAATAAGATCTATGTACTACAAAATCAGCAAGGGAAAGGAACGGGTAAATATGTGATCAACTATATAATCGAAGAAATAAAAAAGCAAAATGCAAGTTCACTTTATTTACAAGTGAATCGGTATAACAACGCAAAAACTTTTTATGAGAAGCTTGGATTTACCGAAGTCGATTGTATCAATCTCGATATTGGGAATGGTTATTTTATGAATGACTATGTAATGGAGAAGAAGCTATAGTTATGAATAAAAATCTTCTGCTCATCATTGTTTAATTGCATTTCAAATACTTCCTTGGATTCACCGGTTCTTCCTGTAGAAACATAAGCATCTCCAGCATATCTCCCGGTTTGTAGGTGCCGATTATATCTCCAGTTTTTACCCGGGCACCTTGTTTTACTTTGGGTGTTAGCACACCTGCATACCAGAAATAATAACCTTTATATTGTAATACCACATCATACTTGGTATCTTCTGTTCTGGCGACAATAACAACTGCAGCGTCATGAACAGCCTGGACCGCTGTATCAGTTTTACTGGAAACCATTACTCCGTACTCAGATGATTTTTGATAGTCCTTATCACTGGCTCTTATGATCTTTGGTACGCCCGTTTTAAGTGGACATGATAATTGCAGGCTATCCTGTGCAAATACAAATGAAACTGTAAAAGAAAATAATAAAAGAAAGGCGGTTCGTTTTAGATCCATTCTCATTAGTTTTTTTGAAAGCTAAGTTTTTTCATCATTTCATCGCTTAATGCTTCTGAATAAACGCCAAAAGCATTTACCAATACCCCTTTCACCCCCGACTTGGATTCTATTGCATATACTACTGCTTCATCACCCGGATCACTATTACCTTCGAAACGATGAAATTCTGTTATTTCAAAATCTTTAGGATTAAAATTTTGTCCCTGGCATTCAAGACTATTTCCCTTTAAATTAAAATCCAATGTGTATCCTCTCTCTTTTAGTCCGTTCACAGCTTGTGACACTGTATCATACGCTGCCATGTTTTTAAATTTTAAAAGTTATGTTTATTCTTTTTTCTCTTCTGCGGGTTTGCACTCAAGAAATTCGCGGGAATCCATTGGTTCTTCATCTTTAAACATTCTGAATTCCATTTCCTGACCAATTTTATAAAGCCCTAATACCTGCCCTGCCTTTATTTGCTGATTTACATTTACCAATGCTTTCGAAATTCCATAGTACCAGAAATACCATTCTTTGTAATAGATCACTATTTCAAAACGGCCATCTTCGGTCGGGTTAATGCTCAACACTTTTGCGTCAATACAACTACGGATCGCCGTGTCAGTTTTACTCATCATTATCACTTTCTTGTCCGGCGGATCCCAGGTAAATGCCTCCTTTGGTTCACGTCCCATTCCATTTTCAAAAGGGCATAAAAGCTTTTTATCGAACTTTTGTTCGCTGTTGCTTTTATTTTTCTGTCCAAAAACTGAACCGATAATGAATATCAGTCCTGCCAGCAATAAGATTTTCTTTTTCATGATTAATTCCGGATTCCAGGGTTACAGACGTCAAGTCCATTATATTCGTTGGCCGTGTCTTTAATTATATACAAGTTACCTCAATAGAACGAAGCAAATTACAGATTTGCAGCGTATAATTATAATTTCTACTCCACAAAAAAGAGCTTGCAGGCTGGTGAAAATACTTATAAGTTTATTTCTACTTGACAAAAAGAGAAGGACCTCACCATAAACTTTCGACAGATGCAATACCAAAAATCTAAATTATCATATGTGTCTCTTTCACGGCACCCATAACAAAAACACTTTGCACATTCCCTATATTCTCCATTTCAGACAAACGGTTTACATGAAAATTATAATATGCATCCATGTCCTCAACCACGATCTTTAGCATAAAATCAAACTGTCCTGAAATACTATAGCATTCCAAGACCTCGGTCATATCCCTGATCGCTTTCACAAATCGTGATCCTGCTGTTTTATTGTGCTGCATGAGTGAGACATACACGATCACCATTAAACGCTTATTTAGTTTTGCCGGATCAACAAGTGTTGCATATTGTTTGATCACTCCTGTTTCTTCCATCCACTTGATCCGCTCATAAACAGGTGTCGTACTCAAATTAACTTTGTCAGAAATTTCTTTTACAGTAATTCTTGCGTTATGTTGCAATAGCTTCAATATGGCGATGTCTTTTTGATCTAACGCAACATGAGTAGTAGAATCGTCTTTTTTTATTGCTTTAGCCATAGTAAAAAGGTCGTTTATTCTACAAGAAACAAATTTCCAGGCACTTTATTCCAAATTTTTATAAGAAGTCAGGCGTTTTACCTATTTCTCTACCTTTGATTTCAGTTAATTCTTTGTGTGGTTGATTTTCCCATATTTACTCTGAGGAGAAATAGGAATACACGAAGAAAAAATTAAATTTTTTAACTTATAACTCTTAATTAAAAACCATGTCAACAACAATCTCAAACATCGACTTTAAGCTGTCCAATAAAGTGAAAGATATTTCACTCGCAGAATGGGGACGTAAAGAAATTCGCCTTGCTGAAGCAGAAATGCCCGGCCTAATGGCAATCCGTAAAGAATACGGAGCAAAACAACCTCTTAAAGGTGCTCGTATAGCTGGCTGTCTTCACATGACCATTCAAACTGCAGTACTGATCGAAACATTAATTGAATTGGGAGCTGAAGTAAAATGGAGCTCTTGCAATATTTTCTCAACACAGGATCATGCGGCTGCTGCCATTGCCGCTGCAGGTATCGGTGTGTTTGCATGGAAAGGACAAACACTTGAGGAAGCTGATTGGTGTATTGAGCAAACTCTTTTCTTTGGTGGCGCCGATCGTCCATTGAATATGATACTTGACGATGGCGGAGATCTTACCAATATTGTATTGGATAAATATCCTGAACTGATACAGCATCTGAAAGGTATCAGCGAAGAAACAACTACTGGTGTTCATCGTCTTTATGAAAGAGTGCAGAAAGGTACATTGCCTGTTCCTGCTATTAACGTGAACGACTCTGTTACAAAAAGCAAGTTTGATAACAAATACGGTTGTAAAGAAAGTCTGGTGGATGCGATCCGCCGTGCAACTGATGTGATGATGGCAGGTAAAGTAGCTGTTGTTGGTGGTTATGGTGATGTTGGTAAAGGTTCTGCAGCTTCATTGAAAGGCGCAGGTTGTCGTGTAATTGTTACGGAGATCGATCCTATCTGTGCATTGCAAGCTGCAATGGATGGTTTTGAAGTAAAGAAAATGGCTGATGCCGTTAAAGAAGCGGACATTATTGTCACAGCTTCGGGCTGTCGCGACCTTATTACTGAAAAGCATTTCCGTAGCATGAAGGATAAAGCGATCGTCTGCAATATTGGTCACTTTGATATCGAGATAGATGTAGCATGGTTGAATAATAATTTTGGTCATACAAAAGATACTGTCAAACCACAGGTAGATGTTTATACTGTTGACGGAAAAGACATCATACTTCTTGCTGAAGGTCGTTTGGTAAATCTTGGTTGTGCTACAGGTCACCCAAGCTTTGTAATGAGTAATTCATTCTCCAATCAAACATTGGCGCAGATAGAACTTTGGAACAATCATAAAAATTATGAGAATAAGGTTTATGTTCTTCCAAAACATTTGGATGAGAAGGTAGCAAGACTTCATCTTTCAAAGATTGGGGTTGAGCTGGATGAACTTAGTACTGAGCAGGCCGATTATCTTGGTATCCCGAAAGTTGGACCGTTCAAGCCAGAACATTACAGGTATTAAGATGATAACTGAAAGTTGATAGATAATAGTTAAAGCCTCGAATTATTCGGGGCTTTTTTTATTGTCTCTAAAATTTGAAATTGTGTACCTTTCTATCATCAAAATTTTTCCACTTAAAAATTTTTTTATGAAACAACTGCTAACAGTTCTTGTAATTTTTTCAATCACATTTTTATTGATTGCTTGTAACAGCAATACGGCCAGCGAATCTGGCACCAATACGGCAACGGAAAAAGAAACGAAGTCTTTTGATCTCGCGGCTGCAAAAAAAGTTATTGATTTTCTCAATGCTTAAAAACTATTGTGTAAAACTTATATCCTATATAGTTTTCTTTGGAATAATTGTTGCCACAATTGCAGTTCTCCAATTTCTCCATAAATCAAAAAGGAGGTTCATATGACAAACGTCGCACTCTGGGTACAACTTGAAGCTAAAAAAGGTAAAGAGGCAGAAGTGGAAACTTTTTTACGAGATGTCCTTACCATTGTTAACAATGAAACAGGAACTATTACGTGGTATGCATTGAAACTAGGCCCGACTTCGTATGCGATATTCGATACTTTTTCTGATAATACAGGAAGGGAAGCCCATTTAGCCGGCCAGGTTGCCAAAGCTCTTAAGGAAAAAGCTTCTGATCTTTTTTCTAAACCGCCAACAATTGAAAGAATTGATGTGCTTGCTGCCAAACTGCCTGAATTAGAACATCACTAACCTGCTTTAAACTCTTTGAGTCAAACGATCCCGGAGCTTTTAATTCATCGTCGATCCGATGTAAGGGCCCCGGGATTTCATTTTTAAAAAGGTTATTGTTTAGCATTCAAAGCTTTGAAAAGGCTTGTTAGACAAATGAACATTCGCATTTTTGAACATTAATATTTTTTAACTGAATCAGTTTCTGTAATTTCAAAGTATAGCATAAAATTTGCTCATAACTGTTCTAACAAATAGAGATATGCCAATACATTTCGTGAAAAACATCCAGTTCTCCAAGCTAATAAAAGCTGAAGGACGCCTGAGGGAATTCAATTTTAGAAAAACCGGTACAGGCAATGATGAAAAATGCTCTGTAGATACTGTTGATGACCGGGGTAACCGGATCATTTTCACCATGACTAAGGAAGGTGGCACATGGAAACTTGGGTCTGCATTACTTCCCAAATGGATCCTTCAATATGAGGTTCAATTAAACGATGCCATTGAAGAAGAAATAGGCCATCAATAGCACTTGAACCGGTAAATATTATTTTTGCCGGCGATGGTTCAGTTTACAACTACAATAAAGCAATTTGGTGAACAAGGTGAAAAAACCGGGTGGACCTATATTGAAGTACCCGCAGATATTGCTGAGAAATTAATTCCAGGAAATAAGAAAGGATTTCGAGTAAAAGGAAAGCTTGACAGTTTTCCGATTAAAGGAATTGCCTTGCTGCCAATGGGCGGAGGAAATTTTATTCTTACTCTTAATGCTGATCTCAGAAGAGGAATTCATAAAAAGAAGGGGGCGATGCTGAACGTGAAATTGCAGGTAGATCCCGAAGGATATAAGCTTAATGAAGATTTTATCGCTTGCCTGAACGATGATCCAGTAGCTAAAAAGTTTTACGATACTCTTTCCGGCTCCCACAGGAATTATTTTAGCAAATGGATCGATTCTGCCAAAACCGAACCCACAAAGATCAAGCGAATTGCAATGGCGGTGAATGCTCTTTCAAAAAAATGGGGCTATCCGGAAATGATGAGAAATAGCAAGAAAGATGTTTAATAATTATTCATTCCTTCTGAATCTTGCTCTGATAATTTGAAGCTGATCATCGTTTAAAGCAGTTGTTCTTTTTAATACTCCAATAAAATAATCAACCTCTTCTTCTGAGGCGGGACAACCAGTGTTCTGAAGTTTTTCCACTCCATTGATGTTCGATTTCATCCTGGAATCAGCCAAAAAATTTTCATCTTTATCAAAGATCAGCCAGAAAGGAATGCCTTGGTCTTTAGCGTCATACTTATTCAGCATTTCCAATGCACCCGGGTTTTCAAGGTTCTCCTTCCCTTTTGATTCAAATACGACGAGATGACGAATAACAAAATTATCATCAAAGAATTTTTTTACCGAAGCATCATTCAATGAAGTGTCCATTTTATGACACCAACCACACCATGATGCATGAAACATGACGAGTACTTTTTTGTTTTGCTTTTTTGCAGAAGTAAATGCTTCTTTCATTATTTCCTCTGCAGAAAAGGGAGCTTTTTGTGCAAATACGGAAGATATAGAAATGAATAAGAATGCAGATAATAAGAAAATATTTTTCATGCTATAATTTATCAAGGGCAAGTTAGCTCATACATTAATAACACCAAGTTAAAAAAACATCCACTTTTCCCTGAATTTGTAGATTTGCTTATGACCAGGCTATCTGTTAATATCAACAAACTTGCAACGCTCAGAAATTCCCGGGGAGGAAATAATCCCGATGTAATAAAAGCAGCGATCGATGCGCAGCAGTTCGGCGCAGATGGAGTTACTGTTCATCCCCGTCCTGATGAACGCCATATTCGTTATAACGATGTAAGAGAAATTAAAAAGACCATTACCACAGAATTTAATATCGAAGGCAACTGTACAGAGCAAAAATTTGTTGACCTTGTTTTAGAAACAAAACCGGACCAGGTCACACTCGTTCCTGATGCACTTGGACAATTAACTTCCGATCATGGATGGGATACTGTAAAGTATAAAGAGTATTTAATAGAAAAGATCAAAGTATTTAAATCAGCTGGTATACGTGTTTCCATTTTTGTAGACCCCGATATTAAGATGATCGAAGGTGCCGCTGAAACAGGCACAGATAGGATCGAACTTTATACAGAAGGTTATGCTAAACAGTTTGCAGGTGGCAATAAGCAGTTGGCGATCGTACCCTATATCGAGGCTGCAAAAAAAGCAAAAGAACTGGGACTGGGATTAAATGCCGGTCACGATCTTGATCTTACCAATTTAAAATTTTTAAAAGAAAATATTCCCTGGCTTGATGAAGTAAGTATTGGCCATGCATTGATCTGCGATGCTATTTATCTTGGCTTTGAAAATGCAATTCAATTATATAAAAGGCAATTGTTGAAGTAGAAAATTGAGTAATAAGCCCAATTTCAACTATGAATTTCTTGTTTAAAAATCAACCTTTAAAAAGCCTTCTAAACCTTACCTTTGCGACGATTAATTAATCAACTATAACCACCAAAATATGGCAGATATATTTGAGCGTTTATTGAAAAATTATGGCCCGATAGGCCAGCACCGCAAACAGGCGCATGGTTATTTTGCCTTCCCAAAACTGGAAGGTGAAATAGGCAGTCGTATGAAATTTAGAGGAAAAGAAGTAATTGTCTGGAGTTTGAATAATTACCTCGGGCTTGCAAATCATCCTGAAGTACGTAAGGCAGATGCTGATGGCGCTGCTGAATATGGATTGGCGCTTCCGATGGGTGCCCGCATGATGAGTGGAAACAGCAACCTGCATGAACAATTAGAAAGCGAATTGGCGGAATTTGTGTCGAAAGAAGATTGCGCTTTGCTCAATTATGGTTACCAGGGTATGGTGAGCCTTATTGATGTATTATGCAGTCGCCATGATGTGATCGTTTATGATGCGGAAAGCCATGCTTGTATCATCGATGGCCTACGTCTTCATCCTGGCCACCGTTACGTTTTTAAACATAATGACGTAGAGGATTGCGAGAAGCAATTACAACGTGCATCTGCTTTAATAGCAAAACAAGGTGCTGGCGGCATATTGATAATAACCGAAGGTGTATTTGGCATGGCCGGCGATCAGGGAAAATTAAAAGAGATCTGTGCATTAAAAGAAAAATATGAATTTCGCCTGTTGGTAGATGATGCTCACGGTTTTGGTACATTGGGAAAAACTGGAGCAGGTGCCGGCGAAGAACAGAATTGCCAGGATCAGATCGATCTTTATTTCTCCACGTTTGCAAAGTCAATGGCATCAATCGGTGCTTTCATAGCCGGACCAAGAGACATTGTAGATTATATCCGTTACAATATTCGTAGCCAGATCTTCGCAAAGAGTTTACCGATGCCTTTAGTGGTTGGTAATTTAAAAAGACTTGAGCTTTTAAGAACACATCCTGAATTCAAGGAAAAACTTTGGAGCAATGCCAGGAAGTTGCAAACTGGTTTAAAAGAAAAAGGATTTGATATTGGTAAAACTGACTCTCCTGTTACGCCAGTTTACATGACGGGCGGCGTAGAAGAAGCAACAGCCATGGTGATGGATCTGCGTGAAAACTATGGGATCTTCGCCTCAATCGTTGTTTACCCTGTAATACCAAAAGGGCATATTATTTATCGTCTTATTCCTTCTGCAGCACACACCGATGCAGATATAGAAGCTACGCTTAAAGCATTTGAAGAAACAAAGAAAAAATTAGCCGCAGGAGATTATAAAGTTGATTCGGTCCCTGATATGACTGAATATAGTGGTAAGCGATTTGAATACATGCTGGATAAGCCAAAGAACAAATAAGATCAATTAATAATTTATAGAAAAGGTCTCGCCCTAGGCGAGACCTTTTTATTTTGCCAAAACTATAGTTCTGTAAATGTAGAACCCCCGATAGAAATCGGGGGCCCCTAATCAAAAACCATTAACCATTAAACCTTATCCTATGAAAATTCTTGGCTAATCTCGGTAATAAATAATTAATATTCCAAGTTTTAATTCTGAATTTTGTCTTTTTTGGAGTTGAAACGGGAAATATTGACTGCCGTCAATTGCTCCTGAAAATCTTCAGAATTTATCTATACCTCAATTGTTTGTGGTAAATAGAATTAAAAACCTATTTTAAATTAATGAACAAAGTAGTAATTGCTATTACTGGAGCCAGCGGGTCAATATATGCAAGATTATTATTGGAAAAAATGCTTGCAATGAAAGACCAATGGGATGATCTTGCAATCGTTATGACGCAAAATGCGAAACAAGTTTGGGAAACAGAGACAGGAAACGACGATTATAAAGAAATACCATTAAAAAACTATTCGACTACAGATTTTACTGCACCATTTGCATCCGGCTCTGGTAAATTTGATACGATGATCGTTGTGCCTTGTTCCATGGGAACTCTTGGGCGCATTGCTGCGGGTATATCAAATGACCTTATAACAAGAGCAGCTGATGTTATTCTAAAAGAAAGACGAAAATTAATATGTGTGATTCGGGATACACCGTATAGTTTGATTCATATCCGCAACATGGAAACAGTTACACTTGCCGGGGGAATTATTTGTCCTGCAACTCCTTCTTTTTATAGTGTACCGAAAACAATTGATGAAGTAGCCGCAACTGTGGTTGACCGTGTATTAGATCTCGCAGGATTTGATATTAAAACTTTTCGTTGGGGAAAATGATCATCGATTATCTACAACCTCAACTCCCGGATATTTTTTTGCATCAAAAACAAACTGGCCGTCATCTATTGGGCCATTGGGAGTAAATGTATTTACGATGATCGAATGTTTGGTTTGGTCTTTTTCTATCACTTTTGTTGTGTTGATAGTTTTGCCCGTTTTATCAATATATAAGTACACCTTATGATAAGTTTTTGTCTTATCGGTAGGTGTCAATTCAATTTCCTGGATAGTCTTTGCGCCCTGCTTTTTCTCCCCATTCAGTTTATACAAAAAATCCTTGTCATAAAAGTTTGTAAACATTTTTTGCGGCGTTAAGCTACTGCTGTTGTTATCAAACTTTGTAATAGTTACTTCGTTTGAGGATTTATCATAATTCCACACATTTACTCCATCACAAAATATTTCCTGGCCTACAATAGTTACTTTGTATTTAGAGCCTTTGATCCAAACACTACCATTCTTTGATGAAAGCGTCTTGCCCGCTGAACTCTCTGTTTTAAAAGTAAAAGTTGATTTAACGGTTTTGTAAGTTTTAAACTTAGCACTTACACCATCAAGAACTTTTTTTGCATCCGGATCATTTGTGGCCTGAGCACTTGTTTTAATTGTGATAACTCCAATTAATAAAACCAGTATTGTATAAAATCTTTTCATAATTCCTGTTTTGCTGTCTAATATTATGCCATTTAAAGAAGGCCCAAATATAGGCCAATTACATATTAAAGGATGTCCACTCATATCCAGTGGTTGCTTTGCTCAAATTTTTTAACAGCTTAGATTAAATTAGCGAGATGTTGATTAAGGTCGGACTCGGTTTTGATCAATACATCACGGGCTTTACTTCCCTGGTTCGGACCCACAACCCCGGATGCTTCCAATTGATCCATTAGTCTGCCAGCCCGATTATAACCTAGTTTCATCCTTCGCTGCAAGAGAGACGTAGAACCAACTTGATTCTGCACAATAAGACGGGCGGCATCCTCAAAAAGAGGATCCTTATCAGTTACATCAAAATCTTTTGACTCGAGTTCTTTTTCATCTACATATTCTGGTAAAAGAAATGCTTGAGGATATCCCCTTTGTTTTTCAATATGGCTAACAACTTTATCAACTTCAGGAGTATCAACAAAAGCGCATTGCAAACGTGTAACCTCTCCATGATGAGAAACCAGCATATCCCCTTTTCCGATTAATTGTTCGGCACCGCCAGTATCCAGAATGGTACGTGAATCAATTTTTGAAGAAACCTTAAATGCTATACGTGAAGGAAAGTTTGCTTTAATAGTACCTGTAATGATATTTACAGAAGGACGTTGCGTTGCAATGATCAAATGAATACCAACGGCACGGGCTAACTGGGCCAATCTTGCAATTGGCATTTCAATTTCTTTTCCTGCAGTCATTATAAGATCTGCAAACTCATCAATTACTAATACAATAAAAGGGAGAAATTGATGTCCTTTTAGTGGACTCAGTCTTCTTTTTACAAATTTTTCATTGTACTCTTTAATGTTCCTGGCGCCTGCTTCTTTTAACAGATCATAACGATTATCCATTTCAATACAAAGTGCATTCAGCGTATGCACTACTTTTTTTGTATCAGTAATTATGGCCTCTTCCTCTCCAGGAAGTTTTGCCAGGAAATGATTCTCAATAACACGATAAAGACTTAACTCCACCTTTTTCGGATCGATCAATACAAACTTTAATTGTGATGGATGTTTTTTATATAATAAAGAAACAAGAATAGCATTTACACCAACTGATTTACCCTGGCCTGTAGCGCCAGCCATCAACAAGTGCGGCATGCTGGTAAGATCAACAATGAAGTTATCATTGTCGATCTTTTTACCCAAAGCGATAGGCAGGCTATAATTGTTATGCTGAAATTTATCAGAGCCCAATAAAGTTTTCATACTCACTATGCTCTTTCTCACATTCGGTACTTCAATACCAATCGTTCCTTTACCCGGAATAGGAGCAATGATACGGATACCCAAAGCCGCAAGACTTAACGCAATATCATCTTCCAGGTTTTTTATTCTTGAAATACGAATACCAGCAGCAGGAACAATTTCATATAAAGTAACAGTTGGCCCGACGGTAGCCATTATTTTTTGTATCTCGATATCGTAATTGCGAAGAGTGCTAATGATCTGGTTCTTGTTATTCTCCAACTCATTTGCATCCTGTACAATTTTTTCGCTTCCATGTGTTTCCAGCAGATCCAATACAGGATAACGATAATCTCTTAGATCAAGAGTAGGTTCATACGGCGGAAGTTCTTCATACCCTTTTTCTTTTTCCTTTCCTGCTTCTTGTTCTTCAACCGGGTCACTCGGAACTTCTTTTATTTCAAGTGCAAGATCGGCTTCCTTGTTTTCTCTCGGTTTCCTTACAGGTTTTATTTCTTCTTTGGGTAAAACAGTTTGTATTGTTCCCTCGATGGGAGTTATTGTTAAAGGCTTTTCTTTCACCGTTTCAACTGGTTCGTCTTTTTCTATCAGCTTAAATGCCGGCTGATCATTGTTCGGAACAGATGGCGAAAGCACCAATGTCTCTCCGTTTGATTTTAAGCTATTTCCCTTTAAACCATTTTCTGCATAAATATCATTGATCGTTTTGCCAATAACCGGAACAACCATTTCTTCCTTACTATCTGTCTCTGGTTTGTCTTCGTCAATGACTTTACGCTTTGCTATATTAGGTACATTAAATGCAGGATTGAATTGCCAGATGATATAGGATACAGCAACTACAAGCAGGAGTGCTGCAGTTCCAACATTCCCAAGAATTTTTTTCAGCCATTCCGAGATCATATTACCTACCGCTCCGCCAAAAGGAAATTGACTGCTACTGAATCCTAACACAAAGGCCATACAAACAGATAACACTAACATGCCAATGGTAACATACCGAAGATTTTTCCATACAGACCAAACCTTTCGACGGAAAAGAAGATTAACTCCGACAACAAAGAAAAAAGTACAGATCAGCAATGACGCAATCCCAAATCCATTGTCAATAAAAAAATAAGAGATAAAAGCACCTAATACACCAAGAAGGTTTTGAATATTTGCTTTTTGATCAAAAAGAGAAAGCCCGTTCTTTATTTCGCTTTGATCATTTCGCCAAGTAAAAAAGTAGGAGATAAATGCTATAAAAAGAAAGAATGCAAAGAAAAGAAATACAAAACCTACGATCTTCCAGGTTCTTTCATCACTGGCTAGATCTTTCAGGTTTATTTTTTCTTCTTTTTCCGGTTTCAGTTTTTCAGACTTGGTTTTTCCGGTTTTCCCCACAGGATTTTTAGTGGAATTGCCTTTCAACTTATTGGCCATATGAACAAAGATAATAATAAGCCCTCTACAATGGATAGTTCATGTTTTCAACATCTCCACAATTTTATTGTAAGATCCCCTTCGGGAATGGCCAAACCGATACGAAAAAAACTGGCTCTGAAACAGGCATTCATTATATTTGATACGTATCTGGAAACAGAATGAAATCACCATCAAACCGAACCACCAAAACCAAACATTTATCAAAGATCTTTCTCTTTGCTTTTGTCTTATTAATTAGTGCCAAAACTGCAATTTGCCAGTATCCTGATACTTTAATAATCCTTAACAATTCTGATAAGTATTTTTTGAAAAGGATCCCCGCAGGTTTTGTTCCAAGGTCTTTTAGTGTTGAAAAAAATTATGATGCAAATGTTTTGTCCCGGGATCCTTTTAAGATAACTCATGTTACGGCTTCAAATGCTTCAAAAAAACTTCTTGCACGTTTCTCAGTAGCAAATAATTCAGATACACCAGACAGTCTTTATTTTTTTCCCGATCTGTATTTTGACAACGTAATTCTATATAAAGTAGAGAATAATAAAGCCACAGTCTTGCCTGTGATCGCTCCTGTCAACGGTGATAGCATTTCTTTTCGATTATTCAGTGTATCACCTCATGACACACTTACCATTCTTGCTGAATGCTATCCATTACGAACATATACAAGCTCATTTTATCCCTATATATTCAGGCAAAATTATATAGAACCATTCGAGGCCCAATTACAAACCGAACATGCCGATGTCAGACTCTTTACCTATTTGTTTTGCGGCTTCTTGCTGATGATGATACTTTTTTCGCTTGCTAACTTTTCACAGGGAAGCAACAGGGAATTTCTTTATTATGCTGCATTTGCTTTTTTTCTTGGACTCATGCTGTTTACGAAACAATTTTATTACAATCGCTCCACTGAAAGCAATTTTTTCTTTGAATCATACATGGATTTCATACTCCAGATCCTGGGGATCAGTTTTTATATGGCATTTATGATCCGTTTCCTGGAAACAAAGAGAAATTTTCCATTTCTTCACAAACTTTATCTGGGTGGTATCTTTTTTTTAGCCGCTGTCATCCTGTTGTATTCCTACATTCATTATAGCTCCATTGATTATTACTGGGAAAATTTCCTGGAGAATTTTATTACTAAAAATATACTGGTAGTAATGATCGTAGTGTTTCTTGTTTATGCTGTAAAGAACTGGCAGCACAAACTCTTGCGTTATTTGTTTTGGGGTAATCTTCTTTATTTAATTTTTTCTCTTTTATCTCCTTTATCAATATTAGTCGGCCGCAGGTTGCATTTGCCGGGAATTTTTAATAATTCATTGATCCTTTATGAGACCGGACTTTTGATCGAGCTCATCTTTTTCCTGATGGGACTTACTTATAAAAACCGAACTCAATTGATAGAACAAACAACCGAAAGGGAAAGATTGAAAATGGAGAACGAAAGAAAGGAATTGGAAAAACAAGTAGCCGTTATGCAGGCTCACCAGGAAGAAAGAGAAAGAATATCGGCTGACATCCATGATGAACTAGGCTCTGGCATGACAACGATCCGCCTGATGAGTGAGATCGCAAAAAATAAAATGAAAGAAAATATTCCGGTTGAAATTGAAAAAATATCCAACTCCGCCAATGAAGTGTTGAATAAAATGAATGCGATCGTCTGGAGCATGAATAGCAGCAATGATACGCTGGATAGTCTTATTTCTTATATCAGGGCTTATTCAATCGAATTTTTTGACGGTACACAAATAGAATGTAAAGTAACTATGCCAGACACAATTCCTTTACATGAAATAAGCGGTGACAAAAGACGCAATATCTTTTTATGTGTAAAAGAGTCATTGAATAATGCTTTAAAACATTCGAAAGCCAGCCGTATAAAGATTGATATCGAGGTTGATCCTAAACTTAAAATAAAAATTGCCGACAATGGCGTAGGGATCGAGCAGGAAAAAATTCGCCGGTTTGGGAATGGACTTAAAAATATTGATCGGAGAATGAAAGGAATTGGAGGAATCTATACCATCACTAACAACAATGGTACTGAAACAAATCTTGAATTGTCATTATGATCTTTCCTCTTTTCTTATTGCAGCAAGAAATAAAAATACCCAGCCAGCAATAAAGGCAACCCCGCCAAATGGTGTTATGATACCTGCCTTATCAAGAGAAGCGATTTCCGCAGCTCTCCCTGCCGTTAACAAATACAACGACCCTGAAAAAAAAATTATTCCGATCAAAAACAACACTCCTGCTATTCGTACAAACTTCTGAGAGCATTTTTCATAAAGCAAGCCGCTTAATAATAAGGCAAGGGCATGATACATCTGATATTGGACTCCTGTTTGAAATATTTGTACTGTTTCTGCAGCAACAATTTTTTTTAAGCCATGAGCGCCAAATGCACCAAGTGCCACAGCTATTGCACCAAGCAATGCACCCGTGGTAATAAATTTTTTATGCATGAAATAATTTTTCTACGATCTTTTCAAGGCTTTTCTCATCTTCTTCCACCACCATTTCTGCCTGCTCGTAATATATTTTTCTGTCGGAGAATTTTTTAATGATAAACCCTTTCAATTGCACATCATTAAGGTTTTTAATTAAAGGCCGGTGGGCTTTATCTTTTAATAGTCGTTCATGAAGAAGTTCAATTGGTGTATTTATCCAGACGGCTGTGCCGCTTTTATTCATGAAATCAATATTATTGAAATAGCAGGGTGTGCCACCGCCAGTTGCCATTATAAATGAATCATGACTTTCTGAAATAATGTGCAGTGCATCTTTTTCAACTAGCCGAAAATACTCCTCTCCTTCTTCGGCAAATATTTGACTGATAGTTTTTCCTTCGCTCGATTCTATTTGCTCATCAAGGTCAAAAAAAGGAAGCCTGAGCTTTTCACTCAGTTTTCTGCCCCAGTAACTTTTACCGGAACCCATGAAGCCTATTAGGAAAATTTTCATACCAAACCCCCAGTATTAGTTTCAATGTCGGAATTTCCTCGGCCCCTAAAGGGGAGTATTTGAGAAATTCCCAAAGATGAAATTCAAAATAATAAATTTGATTACACTTAAATCTGCTTAATAGCATTACTTCTGTACAATTGTGCGACGCAACATAAGCTAAATAGAATTACTAGAGTTGGTTACACAACTAATAACTCAAAATAAAGAACTAATATTTTCAAAAAAGAATGTCACAATCTAAGTCCCCTTCAGGAGGACAGGGGGTTTTATTTAAAAGCATTCAACCCTGTCACATCCATTCCGGTTATCAACAAATGAATATCATGCGTGCCTTCGTATGTGATCACACTTTCTAAATTCATCATGTGACGCATTACAGGATATTCACCGGTAATACCCATGCCACCGAGCATCTGTCTCGCATCACGGCAAATATTAGTTGCTACTTCACATGCATTTCTTTTTGCCATACTCACTTGTTGCGGTGTCGCACGGCCTTCACTCATTAATACACCCAATCTCCAATTTAACAACTGAGCTTTTGTTATTTCGGTTATCATCTCCGCCAGTTTCTTTTGCTGAAGTTGAAATCCTCCAATCGGTTTTCCAAACTGTTCTCTTTCTTTTGAGTAACGTAAAGCAGTGTCATAACAATCCATTGCAGCGCCGATAACACCCCATGCAATTCCATAACGGGCTTTTGTCAAGCAACCTAACGGCCCTTTCAATCCTTTTACATTTGGAAAAATATTTTCCTTTGGAACTTTTACATTATCAAAAACAAGTTCACCAGTTGATGATGCCCGCAAACTCCATTTGCCATGAGTTGTTGGTGTAGTAAATCCTTCCATTCCTCTTTCAACGATCAATCCTTGTATATCACCAGATTCATTTTTTGCCCACACAACTGCTACTTGTGAAAATGGTGAATTGCTGATCCACATTTTTGCGCCATTTAATATTACATGATCGCCTGCATCTTTAAAATTTGTCAACATACTTGATGGATCACTACCATGGTTAGGTTCTGTCAATCCAAAACAACCGAGCCATTCACCACTTGCCAGCTTCGGTAAAAACTTTTTCCGTTGAGCTTCACTTCCATAAGCATAAATAGGAAACATAACTAGCGATCCCTGCACGGATGCAGTAGAGCGAACACCACTATCGCCACGTTCCAGTTCCTGCATCATCAATCCATAAGAAATATAATCAAGACCGCCGCCGCCATCAAGACCGCCACCGCCATATTCAACTGGAACGGTTGGACCGAAACATCCAAGATCCCCTAACTGTTTTACAATTTGCTGTGGAAACTCTGCCCGCTGTGCATAATCTTCAATGATGGGAGAAATTTCTTTCTTCACATAATTCCTTACTGACTCACGAATCAATTTTTGTTCTTCCGTGAGCAATTCATCTACCAAAAAATAATCCGGGCTTTGAAAAACATCAGTACGGGCAGCCATTCGTTGAAGATTTTAGATTTGTGATTGGCGCAAAGTTAAGGGATTGAAGAATGAGTGTGTTCCCAACTTTCTGTCCTACTATTAAACTACATTATTTCTATTCATCTTTTTTTTCACGCAAAGGCGCAAAGATGTTTAACCTAAAACTCTCTACGCCCTTGCGTGTATTTCTTTGTGCCTTTGCGTGAAAAATTTATCTTGAGAAAAATATTCTCATGAAGATTTTATTTTTCATTTTAATTATTGGATGCATCGTAACAGCATGCGGCGATGATCAACAATCAACAGTTTCAACGACACAACCAGAAAAGTATAATATAACTAAGGACACTACTGTCACTGCAGGTGAAATGAAACGATACTGGCTCGTGTTATTACAAAAAGGCCCCAATCGCAACCAGGATAGTATCAGCGCAGAAAAAATTCAAGCCGCCCACATGGCGAATATTAATCGTCTTGCAAAAGAAGGCAAACTAGTGATGGCAGGACCCATCGGTGTTGAAGATGATCTTCGTGGAATTTTTCTTATGAACTGCGCTGATTCAACCGAAGTAGAAAATTTTGTAATGACAGATAGCGCTGTTATTACCGGCAGGTTGATCATGAAATATTATCCGTGGTGGACAATGAAAGGAAAATATGTTTTCAAATAGAGTAGCTACAGCACTTGAAGAACCTCATTCTCTTTAAGAATTTCAGAATGGTTTATTGGCTGTAAAATGCACCCAAATATGTAATCACTAAACCGGGGTTTAAATTTGAAATTGGTCGTTTCAATATGTTTGGGCATATCAATACCTGTAATTTTCCATCGGTGACCAGCCATGCTTTCCAGAATTGTTCCTATTCTTGGCGTTGATTTTTCGGTAAAATCCATTATTGTAATTATACCACCAGCTGTATTAAATATTTCGTAGACACAGCCTAACTGAAAAATATTTTTTTCTGGCAAATAATCTTTCATCTCATGCTGAAATTGTTCAGCTATAGCTTTTGCTTCTTCTGCAAAATCTTCTTTTTCGCTGGCATATATAATAGCCCGGCTTACATTCACCAATAATCCGCAATCCCTTATCATTGCTTTTTCTGAGATCTCCTTCAAACTACCACCTTGTGCACCTACACCCGGGACAAGATAAAAATGATGTGGTGTTAATTTTCTTATATCACTAAATTCATCAACCTGTGTAGCACCAATAACAAACATTAAATTCTCCAGGGTACCCCAATTCGTAGCTGTTTTCAATACTTTCACATAAAGAAATTCATCGACGCCATGTCTTGTATCTTCACGAACTAATTTTTGGAACTCGAAATCATTTGCTCCTTTATTCGACGTTAAGCCGAGAACAATTGCCCATTTACCATCATAATTTAAGAAAGGTTCCACACTATCTTTTCCCATATACGGCGCAACTGTGATAGCATCAAAGGGCAATGTTTCGAAAAATGCCTTGGCATACTGATCAGATGTGTTTCCAATATCACCACGTTTTGCATCAGCTATTTTAAAATGTTCATTTCCTATATAGCGAACCGTTTTTTCCATGGCTTCCCAGCCTTTCACTCCCAATGCTTCATAAAAAGCGGTATTGATCTTATAAGCAACACACAGGTCTTTTGTTGCATCAATGATGGCTTTATTAAAAGTAAAAACAGGATCTGGTTCAGATAAAAGATGTTTTGGGATCTTCGTGATGTCAGTATCCAGCCCAATACAGAGATAAGATCGCTTTTTGAAGATTTGTTCAACGAGTTGTTGACGGGTCATGCAGCAAAAATAAAGAACAGTGATTTACTTGATGGAAAAAGATTTAAAGGAACCTCAAATGATCGGTTCACCCTATAAGATTTTTGAATGTCTCTGCAAACTTCCATACTTCTTCAAAACTATTGTATAATGGGACAGGTGCCAGCCGAATAACATTTGGCTCCCGCCAATCCGTAAAGATCCCTTCTTTCATTAATCCATTATAAATATCTTTTCCATTCTCAAGCATCAGCATTGAAACCTGGCAACCTCTTTCCTTCTCATTTCGTGGCGTAATGAATACAATATTTTTTTTGGCAGATGAACTATTTATTTCTTCCAACAAAAACCATAAATAACCTGTCAACAATTTTTGTTTTGACAAAATTTTATCCCAACTTGCCTCTTCAACAATTTCCAATGCTGCACGATGTGCTGCATACAAAAACATCCCGGGAGTACTTAATTGCCATCCTTCGGCTCCGGGCATGGCCTTAAATCCTTTTTCCATTTTAAATCTTGTGGGTTTATCATAACCCCACCAACCAGCAAATCTTGGAAGACTTTCCTTGTGATGTTTTTCATGAATGAATGCTCCTCCAATTGCGCCAGGACCTGAATTCAAATATTTATAAGTACACCAGCAGGCAAAGTCCACATCCCAATCATGCAAATGCAATTCAACATTGCCCGCAGCATGAGCAAGATCAAAACCTACTTTTGCTCCTGCAGCTATTGCAGCCCTGGTAATTTTTTCCAGGTCAAAAAATTGACCAGTATAATAATTGATCCCACCAAACAATACTAAGGCCGTTTCATCTCCATGTTTTTCAATTGATGAAATAATATCTTCTGTTCGCAAAGTATATTCACCATCTCGGGGAGCGACTTCAATGATTGCAGATGCCGGATCAAATCCTTTATTTCTTACATGCGTTTCAAAAGCATATTGATCACTTGGAAAAGCTTTTGCTTCACAGATTATTTTATAACGCTTTGCATTGGGATCATAAAAACTTACCAGCATCAGGTGAAGATTCACTGTTAGTTGGTTCATCACAACAACTTCATTTGGCAAAGCTCCGACTACTTTTGACAAAGGATGCACTAACTTTTCATGATAATCCATCCATGGTTCCTTTGCATGAAAAAAAGATTCAACCCCCAATGATGCCCAGTCAGAAAGTATTTGTTGTATGTAATTATTAGCAGACTTTGGTTGCAGGCCCAATGAATTCCCTAAAAAATAAATTTTCTGTTTACCATTAGCTTCAGGAATAATGAATTTATCTCTGAAACTTTTTAATGGATCGGCAGCATTTAATTGTTGTGCAAAGGATAAGCTGGTTTCAAATTTCATATTGCCTTTTGGTTTCACCGAATTACTATCTTATTTTTTGACCAGGTCGGGAAAATCAGTAATGATCCCATCCACTCCCATCTTCTTCAATTTCTTTATTTGCTTTGCATCATTCACGGTCCATGGAATAATTTTCATAACCTTATCATGACACTGTTTTACCAACTTCTCATCTACTAATGTTTGATTAGGGCTGTAATATTCTGGCGTATATCCAAGTCTGTTCAATTGCCCATCAAAATCATTTACGTCTGAATCTTCGATCAGCATCGACGTCTTTATTGATGGATACTTCTCATGAATATATTTTAAAGACCTAAAATCGAATGACTGGATAATAACGCTGCCTTCTATTTTCTTTTCTTTGATCACAGTCATCAGCAATTCACCAAACTCAGATGGCACAGGATGAAACTTGTTATCCCCGGCAGGTAAACTCTTTATTTCAATATTATAATTAACCTTAGGCAAATTCTTTTTTACAAGATAAGTTTCCACGCTGTCTATCAGATCACTTAGCAATGGCTTTATCGCTTTCATTTTTTGCTGCTGCGGAAAACGTGGATGTGGTTTCATTCCCACATCATATTTTAAAACCTCTTCATAGGTCATTTGGTAAATATTAAGCTGCATCGCTTCCACTGGATTGACAAATGATCCATCTGGTTTTGTTGTGATCTCAGTTTCAAACCAGGGTTCATGCGATACCACAACTTTATTATCTTTTGTGATCACTACATCCATTTCTAAAGTAGTTACGCCAAGATCGACCGCTTTCAACATGGCTGGTATTGTATTCTCCGGCATCAAGCCGCGACAACCACGGTGACCTTCCACATCGAAAACAGGTTTTTGAAAGTTTCCTTCCGTCATAAAACTCATAAAGAAGAAAAGGATTATAAGTGATAAGAAGTATTTCATTTATTAAATAATTGATGTTGTCTTTTTTTCATTTCTTCAGCAATAAATTTACCATCGTCACCCCGCTCGTTTAGCTTCTCCATAATGTTGATAAAGCTTTTTTCATTACGATTCTGACTTAATTTAAAAACATTGTCTATCGATATTACTTCCACTTGAAATGCAACAATGGCTTTCAGTAATGGTTCTGTATACTCAGACGTTAAGTTATCAAATACAGTTGTAGAAGCAGTATTATTATTTTCGTAATAAAGGGTCAATCGTTTAAGTATCGCTATAAGGTCTTCTTTATTTCCAAACCTGATAGTTCCTTTGGCATGCACACTCATATAATTCCATGTGCTTGCCTGGTGAGGGTCATCATACCAGGTGGCGCTTACATAAATATGTGGGCTTGTAAACACCGCAAGCACATTCGGATTTTTTTCGAATGCTTTATGATGATCATTGTTTCTCATAATATGGCCGGTAAGGAATAATTTACCATCCTTTTCATCGATAAAAACAGGCACTTGTGTTGCAACGGGTTTCCTCTCTTCGTCTACTCCCGTCAGAAAAACAAAAGGATGTTTACGCATGAATTCAAGCACTACTTCCTGATCTCCTTCTTTAAAATAAGGCAAGTTATACATGAAGCGAATTTAGTATTTACCATTCACTATTGAGATAAACAAATGATTAAAAAAGCCCTATCTTTTAAGTCCAAAACTTCACTAATGAAACAGATCCTTCTTTCTTTATTACTGGTAACTGTATTTATAAGTTCAGCACAAAATGTGGATACTGTACGACACAATGTTGTACGACTTGGTAAAATTGTCGGCAAACATCTTAGCTGGAAAAAAGGCAATAATGATTATTACTATTATTTTGAATTTAATGATCGGGGTCGTGGACCTGCAGTCACTTCGCACAGCAAAACTGACAGCAAGGGCAATATCATATTCCAGGAAATTACCGGTATAGATTATTTTAAAACCAAAGTAGAAGAAAAATTTGAAGTAAAAGCTGGCAAAGCTTCATGGAAAAATAAATTTGAAAATGAATCAGTGCCATATAAAGGCCAATTATACTCCAATATAAATGGTAACCCCGGTGAAATTGAACTCAGTTTACAGGTCTTAAAAAAATCTGCTTCAAAAAAAGTAAACATACTTCCTTCTGGAACGCTTAATTACACTGTTGTCAAAGAAGAAACAGTGAAAGATGAAAAAAATAATAGTCTCACTATTCAGTTAATAAGTTTTTCAGGATTGGGAGGGCCGCCTAATTATTATTGGTTTATAAAGGATGGCCATTATTTTGGTAGCCTGAGCGATTGGACTTCTATTATTCAAGAAGGCTATGAAAAGAATATCGATATCCTTTTGCCTATTCAAAAAAAATTCGAAGATGGTTTTTATACCAATCTTGCTAAAGCAGTTACAGAAAAAAATAATACTGGTATCGCTATTAAAAATGTTACAGTATTTAATCCTGCAGAAGGAAGCACTTTTGTTAATGGCACTGTATTAATAAAAGATAACATAATTGAAAAAGTAGGCAATTCAACTTATGTCAAAATTCCCGCTGGTTATAAAGTGATCAATGGTACAAATAAATTTTTAATGCCCGGCCTTTGGGAAATGCATGGACATTTTTTTATGGGAGATGGACCAGTGATGCTTGCACAGGGTGTTACAAATTTAAGAGACATGGGGAATGGTGATGAACTCTGGAATGTGAAGAAAAGAGTGGAAGCAGATAGTATTCTTGGTCCCGAGATCAATATCATTTCAGGATTTATTGATAAGGCCGGTGAGTTTGCTGCACCAACCGGAGCACTGATCAATTCATTGGAAGAAGGATTAAAGTATATAGACGATTATCATAAAAAAGGATGCCAGCAAATAAAATTGTACAGCTCAATAAATCCTGAATGGGTAAAACCATTGGCTGCTAAAGCACATAGCTATGGAATGAGGGTCTGTGGTCACATTCCTGCATTTATGACGGCATCGCAGGCGATCGATGCGGGGTATGATGAGATCACACATTTAAATATGCTGATGCTTAATTTTTTTGGTGATACCGTTGACACAAGAAATATGACCCGCTTCAGATTAGTCGGTAAAAAAGGAAATACAATTGATGTGAACAGCGAAGCAGTAAAAGAATTTATTCAAAAAATGAAAGATAAAAACATAAGTGTCGATCCTACTATCAGCATTTTTGAAAACATGTTCACAGATATGCCTGGTAAAATGGCCAAAGCTTATTCACCCATTGCAAAATACCTGCCATCAGAAGCAAAAAGAAGAGCATTGTCGGGAGGTTTTATTGATGATGAATCATTCGCCGTTCAGTATAGTAAATCATACGAGACAATGAAAAAATTATTAAAAGCCCTCTACGATAATGGCATCACCATACTTTCAGGAACTGATGGTGGCATTCTGCAGCATGAACTGGAAGTTTATAGCGAATGCGGCATTCCTAATTATGATGTATTAAGAATGGCAACTTATTTTCCGGCACAACAATATGGCTTGCTGGATAAATATGGAACAGTTGCTGAAGGCAAAATTGCGAACCTTATCTTAATTGATGGCGACCCGAAAAAAAATATCAAGGACATCCGCAAAATATACCTGACTATTAAAGAAGGAAAGATCTATTCGCCAAAAAAGATCTATGCTGCTTATGGATGGAAATATTATTATTGATAATAGAATGGAACACGGATGACACTGATCAAACGGAATATCACAGATAAAGATCAGTGAGAATCTTTCAAATCCGTGTCATCTGTGTGCTATCAGTTCAAGCCTGCATCTCCAGTGGTTTAGTGATTGGCATTTGCGCATTCCGCATTGCAATACTTCTTACAGTAATTGCCGCGAATTCTTCAAATGCTTTTTTTGTGATCTCATCATCACTCACCATGATCGGCACACCCTGGTCACCGCCTTCACGTATGCTTTGCACCAATGGTATTTGACCAAGAAATGGAATATCATATTCTTCCGCCAATCTTTTTCCGCCGTCTTTTCCAAAAATGTAATATTTATTATCTGGCAACTCGGCCGGTGTGAAGTAACTCATATTTTCAACCAACCCAATGATAGGAACATTCACTTGTGCCTGGCCAAACATTGCAATTCCTTTCTTCGCATCTGCCAATGCTACATCCTGCGGCGTTGTAACAATTACAACTCCGGTTACGGGTACTGTTTGTACTAATGTCAAATGAATATCTCCGGTCCCCGGTGGCATATCAACAACCAGGTAATCCAATTCACCCCAATATACATCCGTTACAAATTGACGAATAGCACTGCTTACCATAGGGCCTCGCCACACCACTGCATTTTTTTCATCAACTAAAAGTCCTATGCTCATCAGCTTTATTCCAAAACGCTCAAGCGGTACGATCATTCCTTTATCACCGCCTACATCCATCATCATCGGTCTTTCTCCACGAACACCAAACATGATCGGCACACTTGGACCATAAATATCTGCATCCATCAAACCAACTTTTGCGCCGCCTTGCGATAATGCAAGAGCAAGATTTGCTGCCACAGTTGATTTACCAACGCCTCCTTTACCACTTACTACAGCAATAATATTTTTTACTTTCGGTAAAACAGAACCGGGGTCAGTTCTTTTTGTTGTTGTATTTGACGTGAAATTTACTTTTACGTTTGCCTCTTTATTCACTAATATCTTGATCGCATTCACACAAGCATTGCTGATCATGTCTTTCATTGGGCACGCCGGTGTAGTGAGTACTACTGTAAATGACACATTATTTCCGCTGATCTCAATATCCTTAACCATATTTAACGTCACCAGGTCTTTTCCAAGGTCAGGTTCCTGCACATTACTTAGCGCTTCAAGAATTTTTTCAATTGTCATTTACAAGTATTTGTTAAAAGTATTTCGAAGCCGCAAAGTTAACCATTAAACAACCGAATTTGTTTTACGAAATCAGCAACTTGTTGTTATTTTTGGCGCAGTGAAGAAAATTGTACAATACCTCATTTTACTGCTGTTTTTTATTCCCAAAACATCGAAAGCACAGTTTGAAAACGTTCGTGATTCCGTTGTCCAACTTTATGGCGTAGTGATGACTGCAGATAGCCTTGTCGGTATTCCGGCTGTGAGTGTCGTTATAAAAGGTCAAAACCGAGGAACCATCACAAATAATCAAGGGGTTTTTTCAATCGTGGTGCTTAAAGGAGATGTCATTGAGTTTACCCATATCAGTTATAAACCAAAAGTTGTTGCTATTCCAAAAAACCTTGAGGGCAATCAATATAGCGTGGTGCAACTGATGATAGCCGATACAGTTTATCTACCTGCGACAATTATCCGGCCCCGACCTACTCCTGATCAGTTTGCCCGTGACTTCGCCAATACAAAAATCCCGGATGATGATTACGAGACTGCGAGAAAAAATACATCCGTTGCAAAGCGAAGAGCATTGATGCAAGGTATGCCTGCTGATGGCCGCGAAGCTGCCAACATACAATTGAAAAATGTTGCGACAAAAGCTTATTACGCTGGTGGACTTCCTCCTCAAAATATTTTTAATCCCGCAGCATGGATGGAATTTATCGAAGCCTGGAAACGCGGAGATTATAAGAAGAAAAAAACTACAGATTAGATCTTCCGATCTTAAAAGTTTTTGAGAAATTATGTAGCCAGCTTTTGTAATTCTTATCACCTTCTGTTGCGTCGCACTCTTGTACAGTCTGTTCTCTATTCATCTTACTATTCAATTGTTACACTGAGCTTGACGAAGGAATCCAGCTTCTATCTCTCGCAGCGATCGCAACAATTGCGACCGAGTGCTACAAATGTTGTCCTTTGCGATCGCTGCGTGAAATTTTTCTTCTACCTATAAAATTTATTTACTTTTAATTAAATCAGCTATATGAAAAATATTTCTGTCATCGGAGCCGGTACAATGGGCAATGGCATTGCACATGTATTTGCACAAAATGGTTTTAAAGTTTCAATTGTGGATGTTTCGCTTACACAGTTGGACAGGGCTATTGCCACTATCAGTAAAAATTTCGACAGGCAAATTGCAAAAGGAACTGTAACCGAAGAAGAGAAAAAAAATGCACTGGCAAATATTTCAATTTTCAGCAAAATAAATGACGGAGTAAAAGATGCGGAGCTTATTGTGGAAGCCGCAACCGAAAACGTCGAGCTTAAATTAAAGATCTTCGAAGAAGTTGACAGGTTTGCGCCAAAGCAAACGATACTCGCAAGTAATACTTCATCGATCTCGATAACAAAGATCGCAAATGCAACAGGCCGGGCTGATAAAGTGATCGGCATGCACTTCATGAATCCTGTTCCTGTAATGAAACTTGTTGAAGTGATCAATGGCTATTCTACAAGCAAAGAAGTAACAAATACAATTGTTGAATTAAGTAAACAGCTTGGCAAAACGCCCTGTGTTGTTAATGATTATCCGGGCTTTATTGCCAATCGTATTTTAATGCCGATGATCAACGAAGCAATTTATAGTCTATATGAAGGCGTTGCCGGTGTAGAAGAAATTGATACCGTAATGAAACTGGGAATGGCACATCCCATGGGGCCATTGCAACTGGCAGATTTTATTGGCCTGGATGTTTGTCTGTCAATTTTAAATGTATTGCATGATGGCTTTGGCAATCCTAAATATGCACCATGTCCACTACTTGTAAATATGGTAACTGCTGGTAAGTTGGGCAATAAAAGTGGTGAAGGTTTTTATGTTTATAATGCGGGGAATAAAGAGTTCGTGGTAAGTGGAAGATTTAAATAATACCGAATGCCAAAAGAAAAAATAATAACAGATCGAATTCCTTACTCCTAAATTATCCTCTCACTTTCATTACATTCTTTTTAAGAACAATAAAAATCAGACTCAGGCATCTATTTTGCACTCTATTAGCACCAAAACCATTCTATAATAACAACCCTAATGAATAAAGCCGAAAGACTGCACCAGCTTCATGAGAAAATGATAGCTGAAATTCAGGATTATGCGATCATTCTTCTTGACATCGATGGTACGATCCTTACCTGGAATAAGGGCGCAGAAGCTATAAAGGGCTATAAGGAAAAAGAAATTTTGGGGCAAAACTTTCGCATTTTTTATTTACCAAGAGATAGAGAAGAAAAACTTCCTGAAAAATTAATTGATCTCGCCACACGAGAAGGCCGGGCCCGGCATATTGGAAGAAGAGTAAGAAAAGATGGATCAACTTTCTGGGGCAGCGTACTTATTACTGCGTTACATGATGATGATGGAGAAGTAATAGGCTTCACCAAGCTTACTAAAGAGCTCGGTGAAAATGAAATCGACTAATCTAATAGTTATCGGCATCAAAAAAAGGTAACTTAGAAAGTGAATATGGCACTCAGATCCTTCTTTGTTACTGTCTTTTCTATCATACAATTATTTTTACCAGCCCAGGATATTTCAGGAGTGTGGGTTGGAAATTATAAACCATCTTTCTTTACTGCCACTCCGGAAAAATTGGTTGTTGAAATAGCTGTCTATAATGATTCATTAATAACCGGCGCCTCCCATCTTTATTACAAGCACCAGCAATATGAACATTATAAAATCTATGGTGTATATAAAAAGAATGAATCAACCATCTATTTTTCTGAGGACAGTACGATCGCCGTAAAGTTGGGACCAATGGATGAGAATTGTCTTGGTAATTATAAACTGAAACTAACCTCCACGGGAAATTTGCTAGAAATGAAAGGGAGATGGGAAGATAATTCTGTGAGCTTATTTCAATGTCCTCCTTCGGGTGTTTGGCTGGAAAAGAAGATTGATAAAAATATTAAACAAACCCATGCAGCGCCAAAAGACAATAGACTCGAAAGAAGATCGGACATACAAAGTCTTGTTGAGATCAGCGATGTTGAAAAAGATTCTATCCTGATCGAATTATATGACAATGGCATTGTTGATAACGATTCCGCCTCCATTTACCTTGATGATTCTTTATTACTATTTAAACAGTTTGTTTCAGGCAAACCCATCTCACTATATATTTCCCTGGATAAACAACGGCCTATGAGTAAATTGAAGCTTATAGCTGAGAACCTCGGTTCAATACCACCATGTACTGTGCTTATGCTGATCAGGACAAAGAAAAAAAGATACGAGGTAAATTTATCCAGTAATTTTAGTTCGAATGCTGTTGTTGAATTTTTTCTAAAAGAATAAATTATACGAATAAAAAAATCCCCCGAAATCGGGGGATACAAATCACTAAACTGTATAACCAAAAAAAGTTACTGTCTTGGAGGACCGCCACGGCCACGTAATGTTGGCTCGATCTGCTCTTTCCAAACTTTAAATTTATCATCTCCAAGAATAGGTTTTACTTTTCCATCCAGAGTTTCCATAAAAGGTTTCATCTTTTCCTGCATAGCTGCACGCATAGCATCACGATCGCCACCAGCACTTGCCATTGCTTCCTCACGAACTTTATCCTGCGCCTTGTAATAATCCAAATAAGCCGCATCCATATCTTTCATTTTTGCTTCATCCAACTTAAATGCGCTGTCAGCTTTAAAATGAACTCTTTTTACTCTCTCTTCAGGAGTTGGCATTTGAAAGCCACCACCGCCGCCTTGTGCAAACGATGGAGCTATGCCTGCCACCATCACAACCGCTAAAGCAATAATCGTTTTTTTCATTTGTATGTATTTTATTTTTAAATTAAAAAGCTACTTATTATTTATTTTCTTTTTTATCAGATGGTCTGCGTGGACCATTATTACTGATAATTCTTTTTACGATCTGTTTTATGAACGAATCCATTTTTGGTTTCTGTTCTTCGTTACACAATGCTTTTATCGACTGGAAATAATGAAATGTACTGAGGTCAAGCTCCATTTGATTTTTGCCGATTTGGGAAGCATAAGAACTCAAAACAGAATCGCTGACATTTGGCTGATAAATAAGAGAGAAAAAATCTTCTTTTGATCTTGTGACCTGTTTAAACAAAGGTCTCATGGTCCTGAACTGCTGCGAACGCAAAGAATCATATGCAACAGCCTGTTCATTATTTAATCCTACTTCATCCTTTACCTTCTGTATTGCCATTTTATGCATTTCATCTTCAGATGGCTTTGGCGGATGAGCAGGTTTGTTAAAGACAAAATAATACAAGAGCCCAATATTGGCGATCAGTAAAACACTTGTAATAAACAAGAGTATCCGGTTATTTCTTATATAGCTCATTCGTTAGGCATGTTTTCGTAATCGTAATTGTCTACCGAAGCCACTACATTATATTCATTTGCCAATTCAGAAACATTAGCACTATCGCCATTGACACCAGCATTGTCATTAGAATCAGATCCTAAAAGGGCCCATCCATTCACTGCCATTACCAACAAAACGATCGCCAGGGCTATAGCCGGCCTGCTGATAAAAGAAAAAGTTCTTTCCCACGCACTATCTTTTTTAGCCATCCGGGCTTTGATGCGGGTAAAAAGAAAAGGATTTGCTTCGGCCCTTTTTACGCCATCAAGGCATAGAAGCGTTTGCTCGATCTCTTGTTGTATTTTTTCTTTAGATGTCATTTTACTGGTAATTTGACGATTTATAAGATTGATTCCTTCTACTTGTAATGTTTATTATAATACTCTCCGAGTTCTTTCCTAAGGTTTTGATTTGCACGACTCATCAGCGATTCTACTGCCGATACTGTAGTATTTAACACTTCGCTTACATCCCGGTAACTAAGTCCTTCCAGCTTATGCAAGGTGTAAGCGGTCTTCTGATTTTCCGGCAAGCTTTCTATTGCTTTAAAAAGAACTGCGGCCCTTTCTTTATTGTCAAGGCTAACACCGGGGTGATGAAAATCGGGAATCATATCTTTTTCATCACTACCACCTCCTAAAGATTGCAAAAAGCCAAATCTCTTCTTTCTTTTTTTACTCCGTAAATGGTCCAGTGCTGTTGTCGTCGCAATCCGGTAAAGCCAGGTCGAAAACTTTGAATCGCCTTTAAACGTATTGATCTTTTCAAACACTTTTATAAAAACGTCTTGTGCCAGGTCTTCCGCTTCAGTCTCATTTTGTACGATCCCGAGGATCGTATTATAAACCATGTCCTTCCACTGCTCTACAATAGTTTTGAATGCAGTCTCATCTCCCTGTTTCAGTTGCTCTATTAATTCCGTTTCGTTGATCAAGGGTGGTCATTGGTTTTCGGTTTTCAATTTAGGCAACTAATTTCTTCTGAAAAAATCTCCCTGGCCCTGGTTAAAATTTTGTCTTGCAGGCGCCTTACCAAAATTCTTAAGGTTATAAGTAAACGTAAGCATAAAATACTGCTTTAATACCTTGGTCGTTACATCTTCAAAGTAAGTTTCCGTTACATTTCTTGATATACTCTGGTTCTGATCAAGGAGATCAAATACAGAAAGACGTATCTCTCCTTTTTGACCTTTCAATATTTTTTTTGCTATTGCCATATTCCATAACCAATAGCTTTGATTATATCCATCACTTAATCCAGTATAAATTTGATTGCTAAGATCTGTATTAAACAACCATCCTTTTTTTGTCAGGAGATTAAGCTTTGCTGTAGTAGTATGAGAGAAATATTTATTATCTGAGTTTGATTGTAATTATAAGAAGTGGTAACACCCTCTACATTATTTATAAGACCGGGAGTTCTGTTTGCTACAAATCCTGTATTCAGGCTCACATTTGTTTTAATGAATTTTAATGGCTGGGCGTACGTAATAAACACGTTGAAATTCCGCTGGCCATCCATGTTTATCGGTTTGGTTAATTGCGAACCCTTATGCAAAATGACAGAAGGCGTAAGTACCGAATCTTTTGTTGCCGTATAAGTTGCAGTAGCTACATAATTATCAGTAAGTGATCCAAAAAAGTTTACGAATAAACTTTGGCTTTTCTTAGTATCGGTAAATTGATAACGTCCACCTATTCTATGTGCAAATGATTGGTCAAGATCCGGATTACCGGTTGTGATCAACAGCGGGTTAGTATTATTAATAACATCCTGCAACTGGTTTACAGAAGGAGGATTTGTACTAGCTCTGTAAAATAACCTGATGCTTTCTTTCTTTGATAATGGCAAATTGAACTGTAAGTTGGGTAAAAAGTTTGTGAATGTTCTTTGCACATTAGTAACATAAGGGTATTGCTGATCGCTTTTAAGCGTTGCAGACTGAATGTCGAAACCAAAAGAAATTTGTTTGGTGCGATCTCCTTTGCGGTAACTGACACCGCCTTTTTGTGTTAAATATGTATTTTCAAATACATTGGACAAACTGGTATCAAGTTCAGAATATTTCTCTGTTGCATTTTCAAAACTATATGCTTTCTTTTTTGAATCATTAAAGTTATAAGATGGGTTATAATGGACTTCAATTACTGCCCCTTTTTTACCGATAGGTTCTGTGTAATTCAAACTACCAGAAAGCTGATGACCTTTTGTGACCTGGTCATTAAATTGACGGGTTGTATCCTTTACTATGAAAGGACCTTTATAATATAAGCTATAAGCATCAGTATATGATTCACCATCCTGGTTATTGACACCAGTGTTGAAATTCGCGGAGAATGTTCTTCCTCTTTTTCTGAAAGAGTGCCGGTAAAGAATATTATTATTAAAGTTAACGCCTGTTCTTTGTGCCCTGTTCGCATTTAATGTTTGACTGAGTGTGTCACCTTCATCTGTGAACATCAATCCTTTTGTCAAACTGTTACTGTTATAATCCTGTATGCTAACAGAAGGAGTGATCAGGATGGAATTAAATGAATCAAGTTTCCAATCAAGCCTGAAGTTTGCCCTGTGATTATAATTGTTACTTTCTGAAGCTGCATCCTGGTCATAAAATTGTGTGGTATCTCCTATCGGAAAATATTCTCTTGCAATTTTTTCACTGTTTTCGGTTTTCCTGTTATTATAAAAATAACTTCCGCTTACATCAAGATTCTTTCCCCATTTATCATTGAAATTAATTCCTATTGCATTTGTTTTGCTGATCCCCGATTGTTGACCCACTAAGAAACCACCACCGCCACCGCCAAAGTTGCCACCACCGGCACCACCGCCAAATCCACCGCCGCCTTGTCTGCCACCACCCTGGGCTCTGAAATTACCACCACCAAATCCGCCGCCACCACCGCTGCTTGTTACACCCAAAAGATCTACTTCAGCAAAATTTTGCTGGTTTACATCATTCGTTAAAGCAACTATTGAAACTCTTGTATTCTTTTTAAAATAACTCATATTACCACCGGCCAGGTAATGATTGTCGGTACCATAGCCTGCGAAGAATCTTCCAAACTGGCCATTGCGCATACTTGGTTTTGTAACGATGTTGATTGACTTGGCTGCGCTTCCATCATCAACACCGGTAAACTGTGCCTGGTCACTCATGCGATCGAAAACTTGTATCTTATCAACTATTTCCGCTGGTAAATTTCGAAGCGTTGCAGTTGCATCATCGCCAAAAAAATCTCTTCCATCAACTGTCACTTTTCTAACCTGCTCACCTCCTACTTTCACCACTCCATTTTCAACAGTAATGCCCGGTGCTTTTTTTATCAGGTCTTCAGAATTTGCATCAGGATTTACTTTTAACTGGCTTGCACTTATTTCAGTTGTATCAGCTTTTTGTTTTGTTAGTGGGGGTGTACTTACTACTGTAACGCCACCCAAAGTCTTTGCTTCTCTGTTAACAGCAATATCGTCCAGTTTTTTTGTAACATTGTCCCAAACGATCTCTCTCTTTGTTAGCTCATATCCCAAAAAACTAATTACAAGATCATACCTGCCGGTATCAACAAGATTATTAAATTCAAAAGTTCCGGTTTTATCTGAAACAACGGTGACAGAATCTTTACCACGAACCATCTTTACAGTAGCACCTGAAAGTGGCTGCTTATTTTCTGCATCACGAATAGTACCTGAAAGAACTGGAGTTTGTGAAAAAGAAACGAGGGAAAGGCCAAGCAAAACGATCGATAAGAGACTGACTTTCATTGTAAAGTTTTAATTCAAGTGTTTAGACGCCTCCGTTAAATTTAACCTTCGCAAAATCGTGGTGAAATAAAGGACTTCACAAGGCTTTTTTAATATCAAAAAAATGAGGCACTTTTAAGACATAAACCTAAAATTAATGGCCCATCATCCTCATGCTTTCTTGCCGGGGGCTTCTAAACGACTCGAGGCCTTATCTGACGGAGTATTTGCAATTGCCTGTACGTTGCTTGTACTTGAAATTCATATCCCTCATTTTAAACAAGGTCTTAGTATAGCAGAGCAATGGCATGAATTCAGTGAATTGTTTCCTTCATTGATCGCTTTTGGTTTTAGTTTTTTAAATATTCTTGTTTTCTGGACCAATCATGATGCCATTAATAAAGTGATCATTCGATATGATACAAAAACGACCTACTTCAATATCTTTTTTCTTTTGTTTATCAGCCTTATTCCATTTACCACTGCATTTATAGGACAGAATCCCCATTCATTTATTGCCATTGCTGCATATGGGTTGGTGCTAATGTTTGCATCTTTAACAGCAATCCTGATGTATCATCATCTTGCATTTAGGTCAAAACTTTTTTTACCTGAGCTATCTGCAATATCAAAGAAGCGGGTTTACAAACAGATCGTTTCAAGTCCCTTTTTATATGTAGCTGCTATTGCGGGTGGCCTCATCTCCACTTATATTCCCATAACTATCTATATAATTATGCCAATCATCTTTATGTTCATGCCACAACTTGATTTTGACACTAAAGAAGAAGAATTAGAAAAAGAGCACACCGAATAATTATTCCCAAACAACAACACCTGGCTTATCATACCATGCGGGGTATTTGGGTAAATGATTTTTTTCGATCTCATTTCTTTTTACTTTCAAAGAAGGGGTGATCATGTTATTGGCGATCGTCCACGTTTCTTTCATGATCACTACCTTTTCTATTTTTTCAAATTTTTCCAAAGAAGGATTTAATAAATTCAAACTTTCAGTAAGATCTTTTATCAATTCATCTTTTGTTTTCTTTTTTCCGGAGTCAGAACGACAAATGAGAGCCATTGGTTGTGGCACTCCTGTACCAACAATACAAGCATGCTCAATATCAGTATTAGAAAGCAGTTTCACTTCAATTGGCGCAGGAGATATATATTTTCCTTTATCGGTTTTAAACTGATCTTTTACACGGCCTGTTATTTTCAAGAAACCTTCACTGTCATACTCGCCCATATCACCGGTCTTTAAAAAATTGTCTTCGTCAAAAGTATCTGCTGTCATTTGCGGTTCTTTATAATAACCTTTCATATTTCCTTCACTCTTTATCCGGATCTCACCGTCATCTGCGATCTTAACTTGTACTCCCGGCAGAGCTTTTCCTACAGTTCCAAACTTATGAGCTTTAGGGCCGCAGAAATGCGAATACACACAATCTTCTGTCATACCATACGCCTGGTAAATTGTTATCCCGATCTTTTGATACCATTGTTGTAATTCGATTGATATTGGTGCCGCTGCGCTGTAAAAATGTGAGGTCCTTGCAAAACCCATTTTTCTCTTTATGCTTTTTTTGAAAAACGAATTAACAACAGGAATTAAAAGAATGAGATCAAGCTTACGTTGAGATAGTTTTGATAAAATTCCTTCTCTCATTTTTTGCCAGATACGCGGCACTGCAAAAAATAGTTGTGGTTGTATCTCTAAAAGATTTTTTGAAAAACTTTCCAGTGATTCAGCAAATGAAATTGTACCACCAGTAAACAATGCATTCATCTCCACTCCTACTTTTTCTGCAATATGGCTTAATGGCAAATAAGAGATCAATTCAGGATGCATTGGTAACTCCAATGCCGGAATGGCCCCTGTAAGAACTGCACCAAAAGTACCAGCAGCATGCATTACTCCTTTACTCTTTCCCGTTGTTCCGGATGTATAAATAATAGTGAGTACTTTTTCTTTCGGCCAGGAATAAATATTATTCAATGGTTCGTTTCCGGCGATCAACTCTTCGATGGAATATTTTTCTTTTATGCCATAAGCAGTAACACTAATTCGGATCATAGTTTCAGGAATTCCATTTGACTGCGATCCGAAGTCTTCCAATTTACCAATGACAATTGCCTTTGCCTCGCTATGAATTAAGATCGGCTCAATAGCAGCGGCAGATAATGTTGGATAAATTGGAATGGAAATACAACCAGCCATCATGATGGCCATATCAGCGATGATCCATTCAGCACAGTTTTTTGAAAGTATTGCAATATGATTTCCTCCTTTCAACCCTAATGAATAAAAACCTTGTGCAATTCTTCTTGCTTCATTGCCAGCCTGTGCCCATGTCAATGTTTTCCAAACTCCATTGATCGGCTGACGAAGAAATATCCTGTCCGGGTTTTCTTTTTCCCATTTTAAAAATTGTTCCAATGGTGTTAATGGCATTCCAATCGTTTTAAAATTGATCTAAAATAATTTTTGTAAAATACTACTTACTGTATTCAATTCACAAAAACTTTTTTGAAATCGGATTCACCTAACTTTAGTATACCCCGAAGGGGTCCTTCGGACAAAACTAGACTCACATGAAACGTTTCGTTATTACTTTACTCATCCTTTGCTACTCGCTACTTACAATTTCGCAGCAAACACAAAAACCGCCATTGCATGGAAAGAATTGGATGGCGATCACCGGTAAGCCATTAGCTGCAACGGCAGGAGCTATCACTTTTCAAAAAGGCGGGAATGCAGTTGATGCAGCTTGTTCAATGCTTGCTGCAACATGCACCATGTGGGATGTATTGAGTTGGGGCGGAGAAACGCAGGCACTCATATATAATCCGAAAACAAAAAAAGTAATTGCAATAAATGCTTTGGGTGTGGCACCCACAGGGGCAACTGTTGATTTTTATAAAAGTAAAGGATACGATTTTCCTCCTGAGTACGGACCATTAGCTGCTGTTACTCCCGGTACAGTTGGCGGCTTGTGTTATATGCTTGCCAATTATGGAACGATGAGTTTGAAAGATGTTTTGAAACCGGCAATGGATCTTGCAGCGGGGTATCCGATAGATGCACAAACTGCCAACTCAATGGAATCAAAAAGAAATAAAGAATGGATAATGCAATGGCCATACAGTAAAGCTGTTTTTTATCCGCATCTCGGAGAAAAAAGAGAAGCACCGGAAGCAGGAGAAATTTTTGTACAAAAAGACCTGTTGGCAACATTGAGTAAAATGATAGAAGCAGAACAAAATGCATTGAAACAAAAAAAGTCACGCAAAGATGCGATCATGGTTGCTTATGATCGTTTTTATAAAGGTGATATAGCAAAAGAATTTGTACGGGGTTGCCAGGAACAAGGAGGATTGATAACGATGCAAGACCTTGCAAAATGGAAACCTATTGAAGAAGAACCAATGCATGTAAATTATAAAGGCATCGATGTATATAAACTACAGCAATGGACGCAGGGACCTATGTTATTGCAATCCTTGAACATTCTTGAAAATTTTGATCTGAAAGCAATGGGCTACAACAGTCCCAAATATATTCATACGATCTATCAAACAATGAATCTCACTTTTGCTGATCGTGATTTTTATTATGGTGATCCTTATTTCGCACCCGAAGAACCGATGAAAGGCTTACTAAGTAAAGAATATGCAAAGCAAAGAGCGGCACAGATCAAATGGGATATGAATGATCCGAACATAGGTCCTGGCGATCCCTATCCTTTTGAAGGAAAAACAAATCCCTGGCTCGATCTTTTGAAAAAAAGACAATCATCTGCGGAAGGCGATAAAAGTTTTATTCCCCCGCATGAGTCTCTTGCCTACAATGACATTGAATATATGGATCGCTTATTAAGAGGAACAACTTCTGTAGAAGCGGCTGACAAAGATGGCTGGGTTGTATCAATCACTCCAAGCGGAGGTTGGTTGCCGGCTTGTATTGCAGGTCACACAGGTGTGGGCATGAGTCAGCGATTTCAAAGTTTTGTTTTAGATAAAAATATAAACCCTTTCAATGTTGTTGAGCCAGGCAAAAGACCAAGAGTAACATTGACTCCCACCTTAGCAATGAAAGATGGCAAGCCCTTTATGAGCTGGGCCGTGCAAGGTGGCGATACACAGGATCAGAATCTTTTGCAATGCTTTTTAAATGTTGTTGAGTTTGGAATGACCATTCAACAAGCAGTAGAAGCAGCTAATATCAACACAAATCAATTGTGGTTATCATTAGGTGGAACAAAAACAGAAGACCGTAAACCACATCCTGGTGAAATATTAGTAAGCGATACAACTCCTGAAGCCATACAAAATGAATTAAAAAAAATGGGCTATAAAGTAACCACAGGCAAACGTACCAGCGGCCCCATCAACGCAATTTATTTTGACTGGAAGCATGGAAGCTTTTGGGGCGGTTCATCTAATAATGGAGAAGACTATGGAATTGGGTGGTGAACTAAACCCCTATCCCCTAGGGGACAACAGGTATGAAATTTGAATCATTTTTAAAAATGAATAATTTCAGATTAAAAATTAGTGCTATGAAACTAATAAAAAACAAACAGGTTATACTATCGACGGGTTGCTTTCTAATGTTAGTTTTTCTTATTGCCAGTTCATTTGTAAAGCAGCCTTACTCTTCTTTTATCCAAAACGAAATAGAACAGGCGATCAATAATGACAGGTGGGATTTTACGGCTGACTATGCTCAACCAATATCCGGACAAAGAAGATACATCACCGGCAGCTATTATGTTTATTGCCGCAAGGATACATTAATTGTTGTACTGCCCTACTATGGCAGGCTTAATTCTGCTGCCGGGGCCAGCACCCAGGATCCGCTGGATTTTAAATCCACAGATTTCAAACTAACTAAAGAAAAAAGAAAAAAAGGCGGCTGGCATGTAACTATCAAACCATCCAATTCAGAAGTTCAATCCATGAACTTTACTTTTTTTGATAACGGTTCCGCACAGGCAAACTTTATAATGACGAATCGCAGTGCTATCGATTTTTCCGGAAAGATAGCGCCGGCTAAATGATCATCATTTAAACAAAACTTGAATTATTACTGGTTGTACATAAATTCGCTGTATGACCAAAACCCGTCTCGAAGCTTTCAGTGATGCAGTCATTGCAATTATTATCACTATCATGGTGCTGGAATTAAAAGTACCGCATGATACTAGCTTTGGAAGCTTGATGAACTTGTGGCCTGTATTTCTGAGTTACGCCTTAAGTTTTCTCATTTTAGGTATTTATTGGGGCAATCATCATCATCTTGTTCATACCATCAGGGAAGTAAGAGGTGGTATCTTATGGGCAAATCTTCATTTACTCTTTTGGCTATCACTTATTCCTTTTGCCACGGAATGGATGGGCGAAAATCATTTTGCCAATAATACGGTAGCTGCTTATGCACTACTGGCTGATCTTTGTGGTATCGCTTATTATATCTTATTAATGGTAATCAAAGATTGTAATCGTGATAACACTGCATTGCTTGAAGTGCTGAAGAAACAATCAAAAAAAGGAACATTATCCTGCATACTTTATACAGCTGCTATTGGTTTATCATTTATCAGCTCATTGCTTGGCGGAATTCTTATTTTCCTTGTTGGCATCATGTGGCTGATGCCCGATAGGAATATTGAAAGATCTTTGAAAGAATAAGCCTTTTATTACTGGAGACCTTTTACATAATTATATATAGCTTCCTGTGAAGCATGCGGATCATCATTTACAGCAGGTATCCTTTCATTGGACAGATCTGCTCTAACCAATACTGCTTTTTTTGTATCGGTTAATTGCAATTGCAGAATATCATTGATCTCTTTTTTTAATTTTTCATCATAGATAGGGAATATCACTTCTATCCGGCTATGAAGATTACGGCTCATCCAATCAGCGCTGCCCATATAAAATTCCGGGTCGCCATTATTATAAAACGTAAATATTCTTGCATGTTCCAGATAACGGTCAACGATCCTGCGGATAGTTATATTCTCACTTTGCCCTTCAATACCCGGTGCCACACAACAAATACTTCGAATGATCAGATCCACTTTTACGCCGGCATTGCTTGCTTCATATAATTTTTCGATCATTTCCCTTTCCTGCAGGTTATTTACTTTAATAATGATATGCGCCGGCAAACCGGCATTTGCATGCCCGATCTCTCGATCGATCATTTTACTAAACCGTTTCACCATGTTGAACTGCGAGACCAGTAAATGCTTAAGTTTTAATTTTTCAACTTCTTCAGGCTGTAATCCTGATTGCAGGTATAAAAACAATTGTTGCAATTCATCACTGAACTCTTTTGCCGAAGTAAAAAAAACATGATCTGTATAAAACCGACCGGTTGTTTCATTAAAATTACCTGTAGCGAGTAAAGAGTAATTATTCATTTTACCTTCTTCATATCTTTTTACCAGCGCAATTTTTGCATGGACTTTCAAGCCCGGGATGCTATTAATGATCTTCACTCCCGCACTTTTCATTTTCTTTGACCATTTTAAATTATTGGCTTCGTCAAATCTTGCTTTCAACTCCACGAACACAGTTACTTTCTTTCCATTCTTCGCAGCGCTGATCAATGCATTTACAATATGTGAATTGGCGGCCACGCGGTAAAGCGTTACATAGATCTCTTTTACCTGCGGGTCAATAGCGGCTTCATTAAAAAAACGAAGAATATAATTGTAAGAATGATAAGGCAAATGCAGCAACAGTTCGTTTTCTGCTATTGTTTTAAAAATAGAACGATGCGTATTAAAACCGGGATGGGGAACTGATGGCCATGAATCGTATGTTAATTTTTTACCTGTCGGGTTCATCAGGCCACCCATATCTTTCAAATTATGATAACGGCCGCCCTCTACCATTTCTTCCTCTCTTATATCAAAATATTGTTTTACAAACTTTCTTATTTCCTCCGGCATGCTATTTTCAAATAAAAATCTTGTAGCGGAACCAACATCTCTTTTGGCCAACTGCCTTTCGATCTTTTCAGCAAGATCACCAGTGAATTCATCTTCAATATTCAATTCGGCATCACGGGTAAGTTTTACACTGTAGGCACCATGAACTTTATAGCTGGGGAACACTTCCGCAAGATTCTCACGGATAACATCATCAAGAAAAAGCAAATAATATTTATCATCGATCTTTGGCAATTCAGAAAAACGCGGCAATTGATCGGAGGGAATATTCAACAATGCATATTCATGAACACCCGGAACATCCGTATCCTCGATATCAACAATAAAATATAAGTAGTTGTTTTCAAGAAAAATATTCCCCTTGTTTTCCTGCGTAAGGATCACCGGTTGCAGAAATGATAATACTCTTGATAAGAAAAAGTCCAGTACAGTATCCCTGTGCTCGTCTCTTATATTGTCACCATAATAAAGATGAATATTATTTTCTTCGAGAGAAGGTAAAATTTGTTTTGTAAATATTCTTCCAAAATCTACCAGGTGTCCCTGCACATAATCGATCACAGTTTGAGAAAGATTTTCCGGATATTCTTCACGCAAAGTAGTTTTTTTTGCATTGATACTGGTGAATGCATAAATAGACGGCATGCGAACTCTGAAGAACTCATCAAGATTGGATGAGAAAATGGAAAGGAATTGAATTCGGCTGTACAGCGGCACCGATTCATCAGCCGCTTCCAGCAACACACGATGATTAAAACTCAGCCAGCTCAGATCCCTGTTTATAAAAGTATACTCTTTAGCCATTCGGTCAATTATGCTCTCTAAGATAGGGGATAATTGCTTACAGGCATTACTGTAAAGCAGTTCGGATATTTTATTAATAATGCCTTATATTATTAAAATAGGGTCTTGTACCCTACTTTTGACCACTAACTTTTCCTCCAATAATGTTTCAGAGATCTTTTCACCAGACCTACGTTAAATTTTTACAATCACTATAAAAAGATATCAAAGAAAATATGGAAGTACATCATCATCCCAAAGTAGAAAAGAAAAATTTCAAGCAATACTTTTTAGAGTTCTTAATGATATTTCTGGCTGTAACACTTGGGTTTTTTGCTGAGAATATCCGGGAATATATATCTGATCATCACAAAGCCAACACGTTTGCAGCTTCTATGAAAGAAGACCTGAAAGCAGATATGGCGCAGCTCAATAACTACAATAAATATTTTAAAGCTGCGGCAAACAACATAGACACGTTTATGGTGTTGTTGCAAAACAATGATCCGCAAAATATTCCCTCCGGCAAATTATACTGGTACGGACTGTATGGTGGAGCACTTGGTAGTTTTATATCAAATGATGCAACCTTTCAGCAAATGAAAAGTTCAGGTTCGCTGGGATTGTTTAAATCCAAAACAACTATCGATATAGAAAAGTATGACAGGTTTTGTCGCTTATTGGAAGACAGCAATGATATGAGCAAAGATATTTATACAGAAGTGCGAAAAGCAAGGGCAATGATATTTGATTTTAAGTATAATGAAATGGCAAACCAAATAACACAGGCAAACAGGATCGCATTTAGCCAGGCAAGGATCGATTCATTTATAGCAAGTGATCCGCCATTATTAAGTCACGATAAGGTATTATTCAATCAATATGTGGAATTAGTGCGTTCACGGTTCATCCGTTTATTCAATGTTGCTTATTCAGATTCTTTATTAAAGCAGGCAAATATTGTACTTGGCGATTTGAATAAAGACTATCAGTAATACACGATCTGTATATAACGGCAAATTAAAACTCAAAAAATTTAAACTGGAGAAATGGAAGTACATCATCATCCCAAAGTAGAAAAAAAGAATTTCAAAGAATACTTTCTGGAGTTCTTAATGATATTTCTCGCAGTAACACTTGGATTTTTTGCAGAAAATTTCAGAGAACACCAAGTTGAAAACGATCGTGAATTAGAATACATAAAGTCGTTAACGGCAGACTTGAATGATGATATACACAACCTGGATAGCCTGATTGCTTTTGAACAGCCAGGTATCAAACAATTAGATACGCTGATAGATCTATTGGAGGACCCGGCACTTGCAAAACAAAACGGGGATGAAATATATTATGTAGCAAGACAAGGTCCACGAGAATATCCATTTCCTGTCAACAGCCGAACATTGGACCAGCTAAAAAGTTCTGGTGGTTTTTTGTTAATAAGAAACGTGGAGGCTTCAAACCAGGTGATAAATTATTACAACCAATATTCGCCGGCAAAACTGCTGGAAAATAATTATAGCCTTGAGTTTGATAGTTACAAACGTGTGGCTGCAAAAATTTTCGATCCGGGTATATTAAGACGACAGGAAAATAATGCAAGTGAAATTATCCGGAGCCATTACAATCCTTCACTTCTAAGTTATGATGCAAATCTATTAAAGGAGCTAGGATTTCATGTACTGCAAATGAGCGGTTCACGACGTTCCAGATTAGGTGTGTTGCAGGCACAAAGCACCAAAGCCCTTCAGCTAAAATCATATTTGCAAGAAGAATATCATTTGGAAAAATGATTGAAGAAGAAAATAATACTACTGGTAATAAACAAACCAAAACAATGGAAGTACATCAGCCTATTATAGAAAATAAAAAAATCACAATATTTAGGAAAGAGCTTTTTATTTCTTTGTTCATGTTATTTTTTCAACAGGCTATTTCGCAAAGCCCGCATAGTAACGATATTGCAATGATCAAATCTAACAGGGCAGCATCAAACGATGCTATTACAAGGCACGATGTTGATGGTATAGCCAAATTCTGGCTGGATGATTTTGTTCAGGTTATTGGTCGTGGTATTTACCAAACCGGCAAGGACAGCATTGTAGCTTCGTGGAAAGCCTTATTCAATAGTAATTCGCAAATCGCTTATACCAGGAATCCGGAAGAAATTATTATCAGCGATAATGATACTCTCGCATGGGAACGTGGGGAATGGATCGGTATTCATTCTTACAGCAAAGGCGGTAATTATGCCGCGATGTGGATCAAACGAAATCATAACTGGATGCTGAAAGCAGAGTTGTTTGTATCGTTAAAAGCCAATGATCAGCAGTAATGAGATCACATTTTAACCACAAGAATAAATGAAATCTGAAAATTTACACCGCTGACAAAATGGAAGTACATCATCACTCTAAAATAGAGAAGAAAAATTTCAAAGAAGAATTTTTGGAATTCTTAATGATATTTCTTGCAGTTTCACTAATCAGTTCTTGCAAAGTAAATAGATCTATCGATGTAAAATTATCTCATGTAAGTACTGACACAAAAGATCTTGGCGTTGTGCAATATTTAAACATTTCTAATGATACATTAAGTACTTCTGAAAAACAATTTGCGCAAAACTTAGGTGCAAGCGGTTTTAAAGCATTCTCTTTCCGGCATATTTACCCTAAAATGGATAATGATACGTTTGATTCAAAAACAACTTTTTTAATTGGAATGACCCAAGATAGTATCATGATAATTGCCGATGCCAATAATAATAACTCGTTTTATGATGATGATGTAATCAAAGTCACTAAAGAAATACTACTGTCCCGCTCTTTAAAAAATCTTGCTCAACTACCACTTGTTCATATTCAGAACTTACAGACCCTTTATGGGGATAAAAAATATTTGTTTTCAAGAAGCATTTATTTACTGCCCGACACGATCACTAGTGGACAATTAAGTCTTATCATAATCTCCAATGAACAGGTAAAAGGGATGTTCAAATACAGAGGAAAACAGCATTTTGTAAGCGTAAGATTAAATTCACCTAAAAAAATTTTTGTTGACTCAACATCCCAAATCAATATTAAAATTTCTGACTCAGAATTTTCTTCTACCGAATACAGAGAAAAAGAGATTATGCATTTGCTTGATACTGTTATTAAAGATCGAAGGGTTTTTACAGTTCAGTCCGTTTCTAAAGATTT
>VBAS01000086.1:49126-62773 GCA_005882975.1 Bacteroidota bacterium
AATAACAAAATAATTGATCTAGGAAACTAAAAGGGACTACTGTTACGCTTTCAGCAACTTTTACTGCAAATTTTTAAACCAATCCATTTATGGACTGAACATTATAATTACCTTTAACAAGGGATTTACGAATATTTGTTGTTTATGAATACGAGGAACAGCCTTAAAACATTTATGAGAAATTGCATTCTATGCATAAACTTTCTAATATTCCTTCTTAATTCAGCAAGCGGGCAAAAAAGAATTTGCCTGGACGCTGGGTGCGGCCCCATTAACAAGATCAATCCATTGGTTTTCGTTGACAGTTTTAAAACTGACATATCTTATCTTGTACTTGACCCCGATAAAATTGAATCAATTAATATTTTCAAGGACTCTTCTGCGATATCAAAATATGGTGATGAAGCCAAAGATGGTGTTATACTCATTCAACCGAAAAAAAATGTTCAATTTCTTCGTATTGACAAAATTCTTGACAATAGTAAAATCAATACTGGAGATAGAAAATTGAGGATTTGCATCAACAATAATTTGATAAGGGAAACACAACTACTACTAATTGAAACTTCGGAGATCGAAAATGTTCAAATTACAACAGACCGGCACTGGACAAATAGTGAAGATGCAAATTCCTGCGAACGATTTATAAATATTATCACGAAGACTAAAGACAAAACCTAGAAAGGATTTCTTTAGTATTCTCTTGCCAATATGGATCCAATCATTAACATTCATTCAGCCGACAAAATAGATATCAACAGCCTCACAACGCAATTTTTTAAACTTTTCGATAATACAGATCACAAGATCCCAGATTGGACAGTAGCACGAAAGATCTGTATCCCGGAAATAATAATTATCAAAAAAACTGGTTTAACAGAGGCTATATATAACCTGGAAAATTTCATTAAACCACGCAAGACAATTCTTTCTGACGGAACTCTTACAGATTTCCAGGAATACGAACTACATGAAGAGACAGTGATCATAGGGCATATTGCTCATCGTCGATCCCGGTATCAAAAAAGCGGCAATCTCTCTGGAAAATCGTTTGTAGAAACGGGAACCAAACTGTTTCAATTTATAAAAACCAAAAATGGCTGGAAAATAAGTTCACTGGTTTGGGAAGATGATTAAAAGAATTTTATTTAATCTCATCAGGTCACAACAACAAGTCTTCTTGCACACTTTTTAAATTATACCTTTAAGTAGATTGAATACTATCAAATCAAAATCGTGACAATGAAAAAGACAATATTGATGATCCTCTCATTTGTTATGACGTTTACTCTTGGCTTTGCTTTTAATTCGTTCATAACAAAAAATAGCAATAGCAAGCAATCATTAAAAAAAGTAACAGGCATTGGCGGCATTTTCTTTAAATGCAAAGACCCTGGCAAAATGAGAGAATGGTATCAAACATATCTCGGCTTGAACACAAATAAGTATGGGACAGTTTTCGAGTGGTATCAAGGTGCTGACAGTACCAAAAAAGGATTTACGCAATGGAGCCCGTTCAGTGAGAAAACAAAATACTTCGAACCCTCAACAAAGGATTACATGATAAATTACCGGGTGGAAAATATGGTAGCTCTTATTGCAGAATTGAAAAAAAATGGCGTGACCGTTGTTGATAGTATTCAAACTGTCGAATACGGAAAATTTGTTCATATCCTTGATGTTGAGGGAAACAAACTTGAACTCTGGGAACCAAACGATGTCGAGTTTGAAAAATTGGGAAAACAAATTGGAGCTAAAACAACAAAATAAATAGAGAGCAATTTAAAATTGTTCTACAACTTCCCCCTCCAGATCATAATCATACGCCTTCGTGATCTTCACATTTACAAAATCACCGATCGGTAATTTTTTTGAAGAATGAATAACCACTTCATTATCTACTTCAACTGAATCAAATTCTGTACGTCCCAGGTAACGGCCAGCTTCTTTTTTATCAATAATAGTTTTGAAGATCTTTCCTATTTTTTGCTGGTTCAGTTCATAAGAGATTTCCTGCTGCACTTCCATTACTTCTTGAGCCCTTCTCTCCTTTTCATCTGCCTGTACATCATCAATTAGATCATGTGCGGATGTTCCTTCTTCATGTGAGTATGTAAAGATGCCAACACGATCAAATCGCTGCTTTTGTAAAAACATTTTTAATTCTTCTATATCATCCTGTGTTTCTCCGGGGAATCCAGCGATCAATGTGGTACGCAAACAAATGCCGGGAACTTTTTCTCTTACAGCAACGATCAACTCTTCCATTTCTTCTCTTGTTATCTGACGCTTCATTGCTTTCAGCATATTATTAGCCGCATGTTGCAAAGGCATATCAAGATAGTTGCAAATATTGTCCCTTTCCCGCATCACATCCAATATCTCTAAGGGAAATTTTGAAGGGTATGCATAATGCAAACGTATCCATTGCAATCCTTTTACATCAGCAAGGCGATGCAACAAATCTGGCAACATTCTTTTTTTATAAATATCAAGACCGTAGTAAGTAAGTTCCTGCGCTATCAACATTACTTCTTTCACACCACGTCTTACCAAACCTTCGGCTTCTTTTACGAGCTCTTCGATAGTTTTACTTACATGGCTGCCACGCATAAGAGGAATGGCACAAAATGAACAGGTACGATTACAACCTTCAGATATTTTCAAATAAGCATAATGCTGCGGCGTCGCCAGCAATCTTTCACCAAGCAGTTCGGTTTTATAATCAGCTTCAAATTGTTTTAGCATCAATGGCAATTCCATTGTACCAAACCAAGCATCCACCCCGGGAATTTCTTTCTCCAGGTCATCCCTGTACCGGTGACTTAAACAACCAGTGACATAAACTTTATCAAGCCGGCCTTTATTTTTTAATTCAACCTGCTCAAGAATTGTATTGATGGATTCTTCCTTTGCTTTTTCAATAAAACCACACGTATTTACAACAACAATATTATGATCTGATTTTTTATTCTCATGCACCACATCAATTTCATTTGCCAGCAATTGACCACTCAGCACTTCGCTATCCACCATATTCTTGCTGCAACCAAGTGTGATTATGTTGACCTTATCTTTTTTAAGCGTTCTTGTTTTCATTTACTATTTTTCTCCACGCTGCGTTGGCAGCGGTCCAATCAACGTAGCGTTCGTCTTTTCTTTGCGTCCGCTGCGTGAAAATCATTTTTCAAGATCAAATAAGCTATCAACAAACTCATGCTTATCAAAAACAAGCAGGTCTGTCATTTTTTCTCCAACACCAATAAACTTTACGGGTATCTTAAATTGATTTGCGATAGCTAGCACAACCCCGCCCTTTGCAGTTCCATCCAATTTGGTGATCGCTATTGCTGATACATCAGTTGCTGCTGTAAAATGTTTTGCTTGCTCTAACGCATTTTAGCCAGTACTTCCATCAAGCACCAACAATACTTCATGCGGTGCATCCGGAATCACTTTTTGGATCACCCGTTTGATCTTGCTCAGCTCTTCCATCAAATGAGCTTTATTATGCAATCTTCCTGCTGTATCTATTAAAACAACTTCGCTTCCTTTTGCTACGGCGCTTTGTGCTGTATCAAAAGCTACTGCAGCAGGATCGCTGCCCATGTCTTGTTTTACAATTGGCACTCCAACTCTTTCACTCCAAATCGTTAGCTGATCAACCGCTGCTGCACGAAATGTATCTGCTGCGCCGAGTAAAACATTCTTGCCAGCTTCTTTAAAATTATACGCTAGTTTACCGATCGTTGTTGTTTTACCAACACCATTAACACCAACAACAAGTATTATATATGGCTTGGTAGGCAGATCTGAATCAAAAGCATAACTATTTGATGCTGGAGCATCTACAAGCAATTGCTCAATTTCTTCCTTCAGGATCTTATTAAGCTCAGATGTGCCTAAATATTTATCTCTTGCCACCCGCTCTTCGATCTTTTTAATGATCTCAATAGTGGTATCAACTCCAACATCGGCACTTACGAGAGCATCTTCTAAATTATCCAGCACTTCTTCATCAACGGTGCTTTTTCCTGCCACCGCTTTGGTAAGCTTGGTTAAAAATCCTTCCTTGGTTTTTTGCAAACCCTGGTCAAGACTTTCTTTTTCTTTTTTACCAAATAACTTATTTAGAAATCCCATAGTTTTTAAATAATAAATTCCCCCAGTGACATCAAAAAATAAAAGCCATCACATTTTCAGGTGACAGCTTTATTAGTATTTCTAACCCATCAAAAAAATTATTTCTGCGCCAGAAACTCTTTCACTTTATCCTTGTGCACGATCGCTTCCTTAAACATATACGCTCCTGTTTTAGGACTACGTACAGCTTTAACAACTTTACTCCAGTTCTTTGCCTCGGCTGCTGCCTTTTGGTCTTTGGTCTTGATCGCGGTTTTTGCTGCTTTTGCCATGATATTTTAATTTGCTAATGTGCTGATTTGCTAATGTGCCAATGCATTTGTCTTTTGGCAAACATTGCTTATTACTTGATCTCTTTATGAACTGTTACCTTCTTCAGAATTGGATTGTATTTTTTCAATTCCAATCTTTCAGGATTGTTCTTTTTATTTTTCTTGGTGATATAGCGGCTTGTGCCTGGCTGACCACTTGCTTTGTGTTCAGTACATTCTAATATCACTTGTACTCTACTACCTTTCTTTGCCATTTTTCTTAATTTTTATTTTCCTCTGTCGCCCATGTCCCGATATATATCGGGATGCGAAGAGTTAAATGTGTTGTCCTTTTTTTCTCAACTCCTTTACAACAGTGTAAAGTCCGTTTTTGTTGATAGTACGGATACCCTCAGTTGATAACTTCAGGGTGATCCATTTATCTTCTTCGGCCAGGAAAAAACGTTTTGTCTGCAGGTTGGGCAGAAAACGACGTTTCGTTTTGATGTTTGAGTGAGAAACATTGTTTCCAGTGATGGGAACTTTACCTGTAACCTGACATACTCTAGCCATAATGAACAAAAATTTAGGACGGCAAAGGTAGGGGAAACACTTTAGATTTTAGATTGCAGATTTTAGATTTTTTTCATCAATAGGAACATTTTTGCTTATAAGCTACAGCTTTGACTTTCAAAGGTTCAAAGTTAATATTTTGATACCAGCTATTGAGCCTTGATTAGACTTCCGTTGCGACGCTCCGTTAAGGGTCCGGTTCCCTGTTCGTCTTTTTTTGAATGCCTGTTTTCCAGTAGCTTCGCAACCCGGTGTAAAATCCGAAATCTTCAATCTAAAATCCCAAATCAACATTATGGCTTACGACGTAGTAGTTCTTGGCAGCGGCCCCGGCGGATATGTAGCCGCGATCAGGGCAGCCCAGTTAGGTTTTAAAACAGCAATTATAGAAAAAGAAAGTCTTGGTGGTATTTGCCTCAATTGGGGCTGTATTCCTACAAAAGCACTTTTAAAATCTGCACAAGTTTTAGAGGATATAAAACATTCCAAAGAGTTCGGTATTGAAGCCAGTGGCACGCCAAATTTTGAAGCGATCATCAAGCGCAGCCGCGGCGTAGCTGATAAAATGAGTCGTGGCGTTCAGTTCCTGATGAAGAAAAATAAGATCGATGTTCACATGGGCTTTGGAAAATTAAAAGCCAAAGGACAGATTGAAGTTGCGGCTGCTGATGGAACTAAGAAAGTTGTTGAAGGAAAACATATCATAATTGCCACCGGCGGTCGCAGTCGTGAATTGCCGTCGATGAAATTAGATGGTAAAAAAGTAATTGGTTATCGTGAGGCAATGTCATTGGCTCAACAACCTAAATCAATGATCGTTGTTGGTAGCGGCGCTATTGGTGTTGAATTCGGTTATTTCTATAATAGCCTCGGAACAAAAGTTACGATCGTTGAATTTTTGCCGAGAGTTGTGCCGGTGGAAGATGAAGAAATTTCAAAAGAACTCGATAAAAATTTTAAAAAGAATGGCATCACTATCATGACCAATAGTGAGGTAACTTCTGTTGATACTTCAGGTGCCGGGGTAAAAGCAAAAGTGAAAACTCCCAATGGAGAAACAACATTAGAAGCTGATGTGCTATTAAGTGCAGTTGGTGTTTCAGCAAATATCGAAGGAATTGGTTTGGAAGAACTCGGTATCAAAACTGAGAAGGGTAAAGTAATGGTTGATAAATTTTACCAGACAAATATTCCCGGCATTTATGCAATTGGTGATTGTGCACCCGGTCAGGCTCTTGCACACGTTGCAAGTAAAGAAGGAATTATTTGTGTCGAAAATATTGGCTTCAATGAAAAGAAATATAATCACAAGCCTGAACCAATAGATTATAATAATGTTCCGGGTTGTACTTATTGCTATCCTGAAATTGCATCTGTTGGTTATACTGAAAAGCAAGCGAAAGATGCCGGTTATGAAATTAAAGTTGGCAAGTTTCCTCTAAGTGCAAGCGGTAAAGCATCAGCGGCTGGTCATCCCGAAGGGTTTATTAAAGTGATCTTCGATGCTAAATACGGGGAATGGCTGGGCACTCATATGATCGGGTATAATGTGACCGAAATAATTATACAAACAGTTACTGCAAGAAAATTAGAAACAACTTACCAGGAAGTTTTAAATAGTATTCACCCTCATCCAACGATCAGCGAAAGTGTGAAAGATGCGATTGAAGTGGCTTACGGCGAAGCGATACATCTTTAGACCATAGAACCACGATTAAGGAATGATTTTTAAGGATTATGAGGAAACTTGTGATCCTTTTTATTTATAGAATAACTTCAAAGAATAACACATTCCCATTTTCCTCCAAATCCTTTTTAATCGTGGTTAATCGTGGTTCTATGGTTCTAAAAAGGGCTATCTTACGATAGCCCTTACCTCTCAGTTAGTGTTGGTTGCCGATCTATAGTTTAATAAATTTTGCATGTAGTTTCTCTCCTTCTTTTTCTGCACTGATAAAATAAACTCCCGCAGTGAAACGGCTTATATCAATCGTTTCGATCTTAGAACCAATGATCTTATTGAACACAACTCTTCCGCTCATATCAAGTATCTCCATTTTTTTGCCTATCCATCTTTCATCATATTCAAAATATATTTTAATAGAAGTAATCGCAGGATTTGGATATACCTGTGCATAATACCATTTTGGATAAAAATCAGGTAGTGGCGCGGAATCTACCATCGAAGTATTTAATCCCTTTGAATAAAGAATAGAATTTCTTGGTCCGCCAGCTTCAAATACTGCTCTTGCTCTTTTTCGTTGTCCTGTTGTAAACATATTCATACACACATCATCGGTAAAATCCATAAAGTTCATATACATATCGCCAGTTGGACCGTTGTTACATGTAACTCTTGTGCCACTCGGACAACCCGGCGTGTATGAACCTTGTTTAGGTGTATCATCAACTTTATCATCACCACAATAATCCTCCCCCCAAATATGATAAAGATCTACCCAGTGTCCTACTTCATGTACAACAGTTCTGAGATCATTTATTCCAGGAGTTGCGCCGCGAGGTTTAAGAATATCCTCCACTGATAAAACAACACCATCCTTTAAAGGATCCATACCCGGAAACGTACTGTAACCCATTAAATCCTTCATATTGCATATCCAGATATTCAAATAGCTTTTTGAATCCCATGAATCATCACCAAATGATGCACTGAATTTCATTTTATCATCAGACATCCAATAAGGCACCGACGTATACTTTTTTACAACGCCCGTGGTACCTCTTCCTTGCGGATCCATAGTTGCCAGTTTAAATTCAAACCCCATAGATGTAGCATAAGGTTTAAAAACTGAAGGAGTATTTATGGTATCTGAATTCTTCTTATTAAAATCCCTGTTAAGAGCTGCGATCAAAAGACCCAAGCTTCCATTGTCTATATTTTCTTCACGAGTGTGATAAAGCACATGAAAAACAACTGGAATAGTTATTGTTTCAGGAATCCCGGTAACTCTTTGGGCACTGTTTGTTGAGTTAGTTTGTCCACGAGTAAATACCTCAACTTGTTCAAATTTATTTTTTAAAGAAATGTCTTCACTCACTTGCCGGTTAACATATTCTTCCATGCTGCATCTCTTCTGCGAAAACAATTGAAATCCCGTAACAACAAAAAATAATACTGCCAGGTACTTAGCCATAGTAATAGAATGAGCGATCTTAAATAATGAGGGATTTCAGGGACAGGGACTTAAAATGGCTTCAAAAGGATATGAATCGATGAATCTTTGGTGGAATTACGAGGCGCTAAGGTTTGATTGGAGATTGATTCTCAAATATAATTGATTAACATTTTAAATCACAACTTTCTCTTTCGAAATATTTTTTCAATCGTACATTTACTCAACTTAATCTTTCATCGGGAAAACAATTACATGAAAAGAAAAATCTTTCTTCCACTTATCGCAGTTTCTCTTATTTCTTCATTCACTTTTTTGTTGCTGTGCTGCAAGCCTAAGGATAATGTAGTAGATCCACCAATTGAAAACCAAACACCACCTCCCCCAGTCCTCGGTCATACGACCATACAGGTATATCCTCATGATACCAGCTTCTATACGCAAGGACTTACTTTTTATAAAGGAGAATTGTATGAGGGCACAGGCGACCCGGGTTATGTTGGTCAGACAAGACTTATGAAAGTTGACCCGAAGACCGGCAACGCTTTGAAAAAAATTTCTTTGTCGGACAAATATTTTGGAGAAGGAATTACAATTCTAAGAGATACAATTTATCAACTTACGTGGCAACAAAATGTAGTATTTGTTTATACGCTTAAAGATTTTAAAAAAGTAAAAGAATATAAACTGGACGGTGAAGGCTGGGGTATTACAAATGATGGACAAAGATTGATAGTAAGTACCGGCAGTGGCATTCTTTATTTTTATGATCCTTCCACATTCAGATTATTAAGTAAAAGTTCGATAATGGAGGGAAATAGCCAGACATTTAATTTAAATGAGCTTGAATATATTGATGGCTACGTTTATGCAAATCAATACCAGTATCCTTATATTTTAAAAATTGACCCCGCTGCCGCAAGAGTTGTTGCTAAGTATGATCTGAATGATATGTGGAATAGAGTAAAAGCAATTAATCCGAATGTCGATGTCCCAAATGGCATCGCTTATGATTCAACAACAAAAAAGATCTACGTCACAGGTAAGTACTGGCCGGAGATGTACGAGATACAATTGGGACAGTAAATTATTTTGTTCTTAAGACTCCAACAATATAGATCACTGAGCTGCATTTCTTCGCGTCGCCTATTGCCTTAAAATTTGAAATTAGCCCGGTCCAGAATGCACCGATCCATTTTGTATTCCCATTTTTATATTTACTGCTCAGCAGGCTGACATAAAAACTATCAAACCACATTGGCTTTACATCCACGATCTTTAATCCGCATTCCTTCATCAGCCATTGCATGGTTTGTGGCGTAAAATGATAAAGATGCCTTGGCACATCATACGCTGCCCAATACGCTTTGTATTTTTCAGCATCATAACTTGTGTAATTCGGTACCGCTATAAAAAGTCTGCCAGTATCAACGAGCAGTTTTTTAAAAGTCTGGATATAATTTTTTACATCATGCACATGTTCTAATACATGCCAGAGTGTGATCGCATTAAATTTTTTTTCTGGTAAATTAAAAAGCTCGCTAGAAGGTAAAAGTTCTATTGAATGTTCTTTCGATGCTACGGCTCTTGCACCTTCATCAGGCTCAAGCCCGGTTACTCTCCAACCTGCTTTTTTCATAGCGGAAGCAAAATGACCGGTGCCACTACCCACATCAAGCAGGTTACCTTTTTTTAGACCGATTTCTTTTTCAACAAGTTTTTTCTTTTGATTCAGTGAAAAGTTCCTGACGAATCTATACAGGCGATTGATCAAACCTTTTGAAGTATCAGTATGTGAAATGTAATCTTCAGATTTATAATAAGAGGCGATAGTTGCTTCGGATGGCGGATTTTGTGTGAACCTGACCTGGCAATTTCTGCAATGATCAATTTCAAAATATTCCTGGCTTACTGTATTATCTTTTACTTTAAAAACTTCCGAGATGCCCGCCGATCCGCAAACCGGGCACAACGTATAGTGAATTTGATTGCTCATTAATAAAGCCTTCTCTTAGTTTGGTTTAATGACCGATTGATTCCCTGCTGATGAAGTTGAAAATCCTTTCTCAGAAAAATACCACCCGATGAACATCACAGCCAGCACTGCAAGAATAACAGCGATCAACCATGAATAATTTTTCTTTGCTGGAGTTCCCGCCAGGTATTCTTCCATTTCCACTGATGTCTTCTCCTTTTCACCGACTAATACAGCATGTTCTGCTCTTACACGAATAACTTTTTCCGCTATTATTGGCGGTTCACTTTGTAATGAAATATTTGGCGGATCAAGTTTTAGTTCACCATTATCATTACGATGGATCACACCTACTTTTTCCCACCTTACCTCTCCGGATTCTGATAGTTTCTTTTTTAAATCAAAAGAAAAATCATTGACAAATTTTATAGCCTCCCATTCTGTAATATTCAGTGATGAAGAAAGCCAGTCAAAAAGTTTTTTTGAAGGCTTATCACCTCTTGGATCAATATTAAAAAAAGGTGCAGGTGCAATAAACTGCTTGTTCGGGAAATCATGCTGTGCAGGCGTTTGGCAAAGAGAGATAGTGCCGATACCGGGTAAACTTAATTTCTTATGTAATAACAGGAATTCGTATAAACTATCTTGCATTATTTCGTTTTCTGATCGAATGCGAAGATAACGCCGGCGAGGAAATTAAACCCATAAGACCTGTACAACTTCCACGGCTCATATTCTTTATTAAAAATATTATTGAATTGCGTCCAGAGATTGATGTTTTTTGTGATACGAAACTCAAGCCCGGCATTCAGATCAAATGAACCGTCCAATTGAGCTGCTTTGCCAGCAGGTGTTCTATACTGTGCCCCATCCCAAAGGAACAGATCAGTTTTTAACCAAAGATCCTTTATCACCTGGACCTTTGCAGAGCCTTTCATTTCAAATGGAACTAATCCATATGCTTTTTCATTTTCTTCTATGTCCATGTATTTATTAAGAGTAATTCCTGCCAGCACTGAAAATTTTTCCTGTTCTGTATATCCAATTTCACCGCCAAAATGAACAGCATGCATGCTTGGCTCATAAATTACTCTGAACGTGTTGTCATAAATATGGAGGGTTGGGTTATCATTCACAAAAAGTGGTTGATTCTTGTATGTATTATACCCAAGTTTCGCATTATAAGTAAAATGATCGCCTATTGAACCTTTGAAGCCGGCAAATCTCTCCGTGACCCATGTATTTTTTAAACTGCCGGGTGCTTCTATATAAGGATTAATATTTGCGAGGTATTGATAAGAAGTCCTCCTGATATAACCAGACATTCCTGCCTGGAAAATAAATCTTTTATCCCCTGTACTTGCCTCGATCAACATATTCGGGAACATCTTAAAGGTCTTATTATCCCATGAAGGACGAATTCCAACTTGCGCATTGATCTTCGGAGTCTTGAATAAAACGGATGGGCTTAAATAAAAAAATGTATTATCCTGTGATGATTTATTATCCGGCTTATACTTTGTAAGATCAGCCGTAGCGCCTAGATCAACGGCAAAAACTTTACCGACCGATTTTTGCATCGGAAGATTTATATAAGTGTTGCTTTCACTATTTTTTCTTTCATCATTAAATACATTAATAAGAATTTCAGGGGAATAAGAAATTCCAAATTGAGTGTTATTGATATTACGAACCCCTACTCCGCCTCTCCATGTCTGGAAGTTTTGTTCAAGAGAATCTTTAGGCGGAACTCTGGACAAAGCTGGGTCCAATCCATACTTATAATAACGATCCTGTCGCATACCGAGCTGTGTAGTCCATTCTAAATTTTTGCTTGTCTGGAAAAATCCTTTCAGGTCAACATTTGTATTCCGGTAATCCTGGTAAAGCTCTTTCCCTGATGATGAAATATGTTTTGCATAAATATTCAGTCCGGCTGTTTTTCCATCGCCGAAAGAAATTCCTGCTTGTACAAATGGAGTTTTTAAGCTCCCAAATCCTGCTTTAATAAAACTATTCATATTCCAGTAGCCTCCCGAATCAATATCCAATGCAAGCGGACGGAGACTGCCCGGTGTATAAGCGAATAACAAATTTTGATTAGGAATATCGTAATTCAGTTTTGGCTTCGTTGTATCATTGACTGCAGGAGACGCATTAAAATTAATTTTAGCCGTTTCTTTCAATACGGGTTTAAATGCTGATGTAATATCAACCGTACCTTTCTTTTTTGTAGTGTCTTGCTGTGAAAAGGAAGTTCCAAATGAAAAAATTCCAAATCCCAATATTAAAACGGCTTTTATATTCATTTTACTCTTCATTATTAATTAATAATTTTTAATTATTAATTTTGGGTTCGTTTAATTGTTACCGACTTTGCTATTCTTACCTTCTTCATCGATCACCCTGTTCAATTTCTCCTGTGCTTCTTTTTTAAATTCAGGCACGATCGAATTGTCAACAATGCTTTGATAAGTTGCTTTTGCATTGAAATAATCTTTTTGCCTGAAATAGATATCACCCAAAAGGATATAGGATTTTGTAACCCAGAAATCGTACGATCCTGATTTATTAATTACTTCAAATGCAGATTTTTCAGCATCGCTTAGTTTGTTCAATGCAAACCAGCTATTAGCAATTTCATATCTCGCTTCTGCAGCAAGAGCCGCCTTATTTAATGATACAACTGATTTAAAATTTGCAATGGCAAGATCATGCTGGCCGTTTACCTGGTAGGCTTTTGCAATAGCCATGTTGGCAAGCGCCTTATCATCCGTGCTGCTTCCTTTTAAGGTCACCAGTTCATTAGCATTTTCAAGTGCCTGGCTCCACTTTTGTAGTTGGTATTGGCAGCGTAACAAGCCACGCATTGCTTCCAATTTATTCTCCTGTGCAGAAGCGATCTGTTTCAATTGGGCATAATAACTTTCTGCCTGTGCATAATCTTTTTTCTCAAAGAAATAAATTCTTGCTGTCTGCAGGATTGCTTTTTCCGCAAAGCGGTTTGGGGCTTTTTCTGCTACAGGTTGATATCCGCTCAGGGAATTGGGCCAGTCTTTCTTTTCAAAATAAATTTCACCACGGTAAAAATTTGCATCTAAAGAATATGCTCCGTCGGGGAAACGCTGTACATAGTTATTAAATGCCGTTAATGCGGCATTCGTATTTCCGCTTTGATACTGTGTTAATGCAGCCGACCATGAAAGTGAATCTTCAGTGCTTACATCAAGCGGTCTTCCCATTTGCCGCATATAGTTGGCATATTCATCAGGTTTTCCATCCTCTACATAAATGCTTTTTATATTGTCCAAGGCTTCTTCTGCTTCAGGAGAGTTAGGATATGTTTGAAGCAAATTTTTATATTGAGCCAATGCTTCCCGATTATTATTCAGATTATAATTTGCAATACCAAGCTTTAATTGCGCCTGTGGTTTTAAACTATTATTCGTCGAAAGTTTTAATACATTATTTAAAGGAGCGATCGCTTCCCGAAAACGTTCATCGGCAAGGTATGCGTTAGCAATTTCCATATTTGCATCACCCACCAAAGATGAGGTTGGGAATTTTCTCG
>VBAS01000086.1:62798-78805 GCA_005882975.1 Bacteroidota bacterium
CTGATCTTTTCATTAGAGCTTCTTACTCCAGCGATCATAGCAACCTGGAAAGTAGCGTAATCTTCTGCTGGCCATGAAAGTTTAATAACATTATCATACATTGACTTTGCCTGGCTGTAATCGCGGTTCATAAAATAACAATCAGCGCTGCGTATATATGCATCTTGGGTGATCGCATCTGAATTCAATGCTGGATTTTTTCCAACTTGTTCAAAGAATTTTAATGCAGCGGGATAATTTTCCTTTCTTAAATAACAATAACCAAGATTATACTTGACGGTATTTGCATTTGCTTCGCCAGATGCCGGTGCCCCTGCATCTAAATAGGCATTGTAATATTTAATTGCGTTATCTAATTTATCAGCCCTATAAGCAATTTCCCCTTTCCAGAAATTTATTAAAGGAAGAACGGCCGCATTATTTGGATCCTTCAACGCCCTATCCAAAAGCGCATCGGCCTGCAACAAATTTCCATCGTTTATTAATTCAGCAGCTCTTCCAAATAAAATTCGTGGATAGGTCTTCTTTGAAGTTTCAGATGGGTTTTTAAGTCCTTCCATCAATGTCAATGCGTCTTTATAATTATTTGTATTAGCAAGCACCATTACCATCAGGTCTCTCGCTTCTGTATTATAAGTAGAGTTTGGATAATCAGCCAAAAATGAACTTAAACTGTTCAGTGCTTCATCCTGATAGCCGAGTTCGTAAGAAAGTTTTGCATATTGGAATTTAGAAATTTCTTTTTGTGCCTTATTGCTGCTGTTTGATGCGCAAAATAAAAATGCATTTCTCGCATTAGCCTTCTCTCCAATTTTTAAATACGAATCTCCCAACAAGTACATGGCATGCTGACTTAATGAATCATCTTTCCCACTTAATTGCTTGAACCCGATAATTGCTTTTGGATATTGGCCCGCCATATAGTAACTGTATGATAATTCATACAGGTTCTCTCTTGTGACTTTGTCTGCTTTTGAAACATAATCTTCAAGATATGGTAGTCCTTTATCAAATTCTTTTCTTTCAAAATAACCATGCCCAAGCATCAGTTTCATCTCGCGGTCATAATATTGAGCATTACCCCCCTTGATCTTTTTTTCTGCATAGGCGATCGCTTCCTCTTTTTTGCCTTGTACATAATATATCTGTGCTATATAATAAGGTACAACAGTTTCATATCCTTTTTCATTCTCCACTATTTTAAAGCTTTCCAGTGCTTCATTATAATTACGATCACGAAAAGCGAGGAAACCGTAATAATAATTTGCATCAATATAATTGGGATCGTCTTTGATCTGCCTTATCGAATTGAAAAGCGGTTTTGCCTGGTTAAATTTCTGCATTGTGAAATAAGCATAGCCCTGGTGAAATTTCATGTCCGAAATTTCCCGGTTACTTAAATTGGCAATACCGGCATCCTCATAATATTTCGCTGCATCAGGAAAATTTTGCTTGCGGTAATAAAACTCTCCAAGATGAAAATTCATTTGCTGAACACGGGCATTATTTTTTTCCAGCTCAATAAAATCTAAAGCAGTTTCTTCTGCACGACCTTCATTTTGTTTTAATGCAAGAACAGTTGTGTAATAATTGATCTCCTGGGTAATCAGCGCATCATTAATGTAATTGGTTTCTTTTGAAGCCTGCTGCAATTCCTTGAATAAGGGATATGCGATGCTGTACTGCTCTTTCTGATAGTATTCTTTTGCTTCCTTAAATTTTTCCTGCGGATCTTTAAAAATGAGGGTTTGCTGTGCGTGGAGAGAAAAAAATGAAATAAGAGTGGCTATTAATGCGATGCTGCGATTCTTCATATTAATTGTCCTTTAAACCGATGGTGACTTAACGTTGCAAATATTCAATTTATTTTTACCTGTGCCAAACATCATTCCAAACATTGGTGGATAAGTACAATGTTGATACATGTTTAACAAATTATTCTAAAACAGTCGATCATACAAAGTATATGATACAAATTATCGATGGCAAAAATGGTCGGTGAAAATAAAAATGGTAAACATTTTTAACTACTTTGCCATACGACCTTTTTGAAAGGCTTATTGGACAGAGGCAATCATTTATGAAAAAATTACAACTTGTCGAATTAGGGATAATTGCTACTGCGCTGATCATGGGTTATAAGATGATCACGTCACTACTTACTTTGATGACAAGTTTGCTATTTGGCTTTGGCACTGGAATTGGCGGGAACCTTATGATGGCAATTTTGCCTACCGTCCTGTTCTTTGCATTTTATACGATCACTTTTTTTCTTTTGGCCAGGAACATTAAGCTGTTAGCAAGATTTATATGCCGTGAAAATGAGGAATTGCTGGAATTCAAACTTAATAAAACTGCGGTACTTCACGTGATCATTATTGCAATTTGTCTTAGCGCTTTTTTGCAAACAATACCGGATATAATTCAGTATATGGCCAGTAAATTCATAAGCATTAACCAATACAATGAGGATCTTGAACCTTCTGAAATACGAACAAGTAAAATTAAATTTTGGAATTCGCTGATCGGTTTTGTAATAAGTATTTTATTACTGATCGCTTCAAAAAATATTGCTTCATTTTTCGGTAAAGAAGAGCCAACTTATGAGATCGGTGGCGAGAAAATAGAAAGTAACCTTTAATATGTTTACCTCTGAAACAAAAATAAGAGTCCGTTATGCCGAAACCGACCAGATGGGGGTTGTTTACCACAGCAATTTTTTCCCCTATTTTGAAGTAGCAAGGGCAGAATCAATTCGACAGTTAGGATTCACTTATGCTGACATGGAAAAAATGGGAGTGATCATGCCGGTAGTGGATGTACATGCAAGATATCTCCGTCCTGCTTTATATGATGACTTGCTTACCATCAAAACATTTTTAAAAGAATTGCCCTTGCATCACAAAATAGAATTCCATCATGAAGTGTACAATGAAAAAGAGGAACTACTTTGTGTTGGAAAGATCATTTTATATTTTATGGAAAAAGAAGGAATGAAAAGAACAGCAATGCCTGAAGCACTAAAGAAAACAATAGAACGTTATTTTCAATAATCAATATAAATGGACCAACCAATTCCTATACCTGGTGAAATTTCTGAAGAGATCCCTAAACCGGAATTAGAAGAGCCAAAAAATAAGACGAATGTATGGCTGAGATCCCTGGGCAGCTTGGCGCTTTTTCTTGTTGTGGGCTATTTTTTCTTCAGACATAATTGGACATGGGTGATGATCCTTACAGCAGTTGTTGTCTTTCATGAAATGGGACATTTTTTTGCAATGAAGATCTACAAATACCAGGAGCTTGGTATTTTCTTTATTCCATTGATGGGCGCTTATGTATCCGGCAAAAAGCAAGAAGTATCACAAAAGCAATCGGCAGTTATCTTACTTGCGGGACCGCTGCCAGGAATTATTCTTGGTTTATTATCTCATTTTATAGCAGAACAAACAGATATTTATTTTTTTGAGAAGCTTGCCTGGATATTAGTATTTCTGAATCTTCTCAATCTACTGCCAGTTTATCCTCTTGATGGCGGGCAATTATTGCATCGTTTGTTTTTGGATGATTATAATATTCTTGGAAAAATATTTGTGATCATTTCAGCTGGTTTAATGATCTGGGTAGCTTTTAGCTCTGCGTTTTATCCATTATTGTTTTTCCCTTTTATGATGTTGACTCGCATGTTCGGCGATCTGCAACATGAACGAATTGAAAAAAAGATAGAAGCGGAAGGCATCAACCTCATGAAAACGTATGAAGAAATAACGCCGGAAGAGTATTGGAAAATAAGAAATGCCGTGATAAGATATTATCCCCAGTTCAAAGATGTGAACCCGGCACCTCCTTATGAAATATCATCAAAAGAAGAACAGATAATAACAACTATACAGGGACTTTTGCAAAGAAGCCTGACGCAGGATCTTTCAATTGGTGGAAAAATTTTAATACTGGTAATTTGGATCTTACCTTTTGCAGCGCCTTTCTTTTTAGACCTGTCATCAATAACTAATCTTTTTTAAACCCTGTGATGATCCGCCTTCCATTTTTGAATAGCCGTTTTTATTTCTTTTGAACTTAATTTTTGTTCAATAGCTTTTTTTGCCAATTCCGGAAATTCATCATCAGGTGCAAAACGTAAAGCAATGATCTGCGACAGTCTCAAATTTCTATCAAAGGGTTTTCCCGTTAAAATAAAATGTCGGAGATTTTCTTCAGCACGAATGGCCCTGTCCTGTGCTTTTAAAGCAAAGACACGGGCATACCAATAAATAATAATTAGAACAACTGAGATCAAAAGAATTAATGCTGCTGAATAATGAGTATGTGTATCCGCAAGGATCAAATTGACAATACTACCTCCAAGTATAGCGAGCAATATTAGTGGAGTTATAAAAGTCCATAAAATGATATAACGGCTATGATTCTTGAAATTTTGTTCTTTCATAAAAAGGTTATTTTGTCTAAACTATTGAATTTAAGCTTAACTTAATTGTAAGTTGCGAAAATTGCAAACCCGGATTAGACAATTGCAAAATTCAATTTCAAATGAGGTTCCTGAAGATGCAATTTTACATCAGAAACTAAAACTCATTTTATGAAATATTCCGCCATTATTTTATCGACACTTACAGTTCTTCTTTTTAGTTGCATGAAGGAACCCTCATTATTAAGCGATACAGATCCAGCGACAAGCAATTCTCCTAAAACGCCTACTTATCTACCTGTATCAAAATCAATATTGGTTGATGCATCTAAAGATGGTGGCGTTTGGTGGTTTCCGCAAGGCCCCTCGACAGGTTATTCAGCAACCAATCCCCACCAAGGCACAGCACTTGCTGATTATTTTAGAAACCTGGGATACCAGGTAGATGAACTTCCTCGCGGAGCGATCATAACTACTGAACTTCTCGATAGATATTCAAAAGTCATTCGACCATCAGCTTTTTTCAGCTACTCACCTGAAGAAATCAAGGCATACACATCTTTTCTTAACCGGCCATCTTCTTTGCTATTGGCCAGCGATCATATGATGAATACGGTCAATGATCAATTATCTGCAAGTTTGGGTTTGATGTTTGAAGGAGCATACAATGGACCAATCACATCATTTCAACCTCATGCGATCACTTCCGGAGTTGCTTCGCTTGATTATATTGCCGGTTCGGTATTAAAGAGCTGGGATCCGTCTAAAATAACTGTACTTGGTTATCAAGCACAAGGTGTGGCAGCAATGGGAATAGTTCATCATCCAAGTTCAAGGATCTTCTTTATCGGAGATGCGAATGGAATAGAACTAGTGCCACAGCCATTTATATCGAACCTTAATAGCTGGTTATTTAAGTGATCTTAGATTCGAATCACTTTAGAATGTCCAGAACTTTGTACATTTTATTTATCAAGGACGAAGCAGATCCATTATAATTATTTACAAGAAAGGAAAAGATATATTCTTTTCCATTCTTTGCTTTATGATAGCCACAAAACCCTTTTACATCACGAATAGTCCCGCTTTTCATGCTCATGCCATTGTATTCAGGTAATGCATTATAGAAATCAGGAAACCAATCTTTAGTCTTAGCATATTTTAATATCTCTACTTGTGAATGTGTAGTAACTCGGTTTAATGGTGAAAGACCTGAACCATCAACAATATTCAATTCATCTTCAGGCAATCCTTTTTCTTTCCAAAAGTTTTGAACGACAACTACTCCACTATCAGTTGAACCGATTCCCTTCCTTTCATACGCAAGAGTTTTGATCAATGCTTCCCCATAAAGATTGATGCTTTTTTTTAGGAACCAGTAGATGATCGAATCAAGTGATGGAGAAACTTCCGAATGGATCTTTAATACATTCTTTTCATACTTCTTAAAAAGAATAACTTTTTCAAGCGATTCAGGTTTAACATACCAGCCTCTGATAGAGTCAATCAACGAACTAAGGAATTGGCTTTCGGGAGATAGCATTGCTCCTGAAATAATAAATTTATTTTCATTAACAGGTATCGTTCCTCTTACGATCCCATAATTGCCACCGGAAGGTTGAAAATATATGTAAGCATTATCACCTGTTTGTTTTGGAGCAGCCATAACAGTGGATTCGAAATTCATATTCAGTTTTGCTGGTATTGTGGCTGCAATTGAAACCGCATCACCAACATTGCTCCCTGACTTTAATACCAGGTCAAATTGATTTTCTCTCCAGTTAAGCACATTAGCTCCTGCACCGTAATAATTGCCAATGTCCTGCCACATCCATCCATCTGGTATTGATTCAGTATTCCAACCTTCAGCATTGATAATGATCGGCCATGAAATTTTTCTATTCTGTTTTCTGATTGCATCGGTGATCCTATGTAATACATTTTCTTCTTTTGTTTGTTCCCAACGCCAACTTCCTAGCGTTGGATCTCCTGAAGGTTCAATATAAATTATAGAATTCGATCCTACTTTTTCAGAAAGGTAAAAATCTGTTTTATACCTGTAGTCTTTACCCAACAATTCAAATGCAGTAACACTTGTAATGACCTTTTGTGTTGACGCTGGTGCTAAACCGATCTGTGAATTTTTATCAAATACAACCTGGCCAGTATTTGCATCTATTACATATAAAGAACTGATGGCATGTTTGAGCTGGCTGTCCTTTTCAAATGTGGTATATGCTTTTTGTAATTCCTGGTTTATAGTTTGACCAAAGAAGTCAAAAGTCAAAAATAAAAAACAAAAAATGATGGTGATCTTTTTCATTGAGTCTTGAACATTTAATTCCTCAAATTTAGCCATCTCCTACCTTTGCAGCCTATGAAAAATATTAATGCAAGTATTATCACAATTGGCGATGAACTATTGATCGGGCAAACCATCGACACAAACAGTGCATGGATAGGACAGGAATTAAATAAGATCGGTGTTTGGCTAAAAAGAAGAGTGGCAGTTGGTGATGTGTGGGATGATATCTGGAATGCATTGGATGCAGAAAGTAAAGAGTCGGATATTATTATAATCACCGGCGGTCTCGGACCCACTGCTGATGATATTACAAAGCCTTTGCTTTGCAAATATTTTGGTGGCAAGTTGATCGTTAACGAAGATGTATTAAATCACGTAAAATATTTATTTGATAAAGTATATCGCCGACCAGGGCCGATGCTGGAAAGAAATTTGAAACAAGCTGAGGTTCCTGATGTGTGTAAAGTGTTGCACAATGCAAGAGGAACAGCGCCGGGTATGTGGTTTGAGAAAGATGGTAGGATATATGTTTCGCTTCCGGGTGTGCCGCATGAAATGAAAGGATTGATGACAAATGAAGTGTTGTCACGGATCCCTAAATATTTTGATCTCCCTTTTATTATTCATCGCACTGCTTTTACAATGGGCACTGGCGAAAGCATGATCGCAGAAAAGATAAAAGATTTTGAAACGAATTTGCCAGAGCATATTAAGCTTGCCTACTTGCCGGGCTATGGAATGGTAAAACTGAGATTAACGGCAAAAGGCGATGATAAAGAAAAAATGGAGAAAGAGTTAGATGAAAAATTTTCTGTACTCAAAGAACTGGTCAGTGAATGGTTGGTTACCGATAAAGATGAAAATTTGGCAACAGTCGTTACAAAAATTTTAAAAGAAAAAAATAAAACGATCGGTACTGCAGAAAGTTGTACCGGTGGTTATATTGCACATCTTATTACATCTAATCCTGGTTCTTCTGTCGGCTATAAAGGAAGCATCATTAGTTATGCAAATGATGTAAAAGAAAAAATATTGGGTGTTAGCGATAAAACGCTGAGAACAGTTGGCGCAGTAAGCGAAGAAACAGTGATCCAAATGGTGAAAGGTGCCATTGAAAAGTTGAATGTTGATTTTGTTGTAGCTACTTCAGGTATCATGGGACCTGATGGCGGCACTGATGAAAAACCTGTTGGCACAGTATGGATCGCAGCAGGTAATAAAGGAGAAGTGGAGACCGCAAAACTTGCATTTCGTTTCGATAGAGAAAGAAATATTGAAATGACATCACACACTGCATTGAACTTTTTAAGAAAGTTTATTCTTGCTAACACTTGATCGGAGTTTAATGCTCAAATCATTACCTTTGAGCAGTCAATAGTTGAACAGAATTACTATTGTACAAGAGTGCGACGCAAGAGGTGGTGATAGTAATAATGAAGTTGGGTACAAAAAAATATCCAACAATAAATCTTAAATCTGCAATCTAAAATCTAAAATCGACCATGGCAATTGTTGATCTTGTAATGCCGAAGCTGGGTGAAAGTATTATGGAAGCCACTATTTTGAAGTGGCATAAACAGCCCGGCGATACAGTGGCAATGGATGAAACTGTATTGGAAATTGCCACTGATAAAGTGGATAGCGAAGTGCCAAGCACTGCTGCAGGTGTACTAAGTGAAATTTTATTTAATGTAAATGATGTGGTGCCGATCGGTACAGTGATCGCCAGAATAAAAACCGGTGCAGAAGAAAATGTTTCATCAAGACCTGCGCCCGTACAACCAAAAGTTGAAGTTCGTCAACCGCAAATGGAAACAGTTGCTGAAGTTGTTTCATCACATCAAACTTCTTCGAAGGAATCCTTCGGTACTTACAAACCTCAAACAAACGGAACTGGTAATCGATTTTATTCGCCACTTGTATTAAACATTGCAGCAAGCGAAGGTGTAAGTATGAGTGAACTTGAAAATATTCCCGGTACTGGCAATGAAGGGAGGGTGACGAAGAAAGATATTTTGCAATATGTGAGTGAAAGAAAGTCGGGAGTCAGGAGTCGGGAGTCAGAAGTCAGAAGTCAACAGCCCACTGTACAAAGTCAAGAATATTCTGTAATAAAAGAATCTGCACCACTCACCTCTCACAACTCACAACTCACAACTTATACTGGCAATGTTGAGATCATAGAAATGGATCGTATGCGCAAACTGATCGCTGAACATATGGTGAGAAGCAAGCATACGAGTCCGCATGTTACAAGTTTTGTTGAAGCTGATGTAACCAGCCTGGTAATGTGGCGAGATAAAGTAAAAAAAGATTTTGAAAAAAGAGAAGGAACAAAGATCACTTTTACTCCTTTGTTTATTGAGGCGATCGTAAGATGCATTAAAAAATTCCCTTTGGTCAATTGCTCATTGGATGGCGATAAAATAATCATTAAGAAAGATATTAATATAGGGATGGCTACTGCTTTACCTTCTGGTAATCTTATTGTGCCGGTAATTAAAAATGCTGACCAGTTGAATCTCGTTGGCCTGGCAAAACAAGTGAACATGCTTGCTGATAATGCAAGAACAGGAAAATTAAAAGCCGATGATACTGCTGGTGGCACATTTACTATGACAAACGTGGGAACCTTTGGTAGCCTAATGGGAACCCCGATCATTAATCAACCACAGGTGGCGATACTTGCTGTTGGCGCTATTAAGAAACGTCCGGTTGTTGTAGAAACTCCTGCCGGTGATAGTATTGCTATCCGGCATATGATGTATTTGAGCATGAGTTATGATCATCGGATTGTTGATGGAAGTCTTGGTGCAACATTTTTAACCGCAGTAGCAAAAGAATTAGAAAATTTTAATGGCGAAAGAGAATATTGATCACAAATTAAAAATGAATTACACAAATGCCCCGATCGATCGGGGCATTTTTAATTGGTAGGCGTACCATAAGTTTTATTTTCGAACTTATAGCGATTTCCTTTTTTTGTTATAATATAAAGATTGTCGTATTCAGTATCAGGAAGATCAGCCGGTACTTTAATTTCCCCACAAAGTTTGTTTACAATATCATCAACCGTATTGGAGTGTCCAACGATCAGTGAATTTCCCTTTTTAATTCCTTTGAGTTTTTGGATGAACTGATCAAGCGAATCTTTTGTATTGTAGAGTTCAATTCTTGTTGTCCCTTTCAATTCGTCAAGCGGACGGGCTGTTGAAATGGTACGGACAGTGTTTGTAGAAAATATATAGATGATGCCCTTGTCTTTCAATATTTCTTTTAACTCGATAGCCCTCACTTTGCCCGCAGCGGAAAGTGGTGGATCATTTGGTGTACTCATGGTAGTGCCAGCCGTCGCAGTTTCTTTTTCTGCATGCCGGACCACATAATACTTCACTGATCCACAAGAAGAAAAAATAATAATCCCTAAATACAATAAAATCCTTGGCATGATATTTCTTTTAACAAACTTAAGGTAAACTTACTTTTAATTTTAAAGTCTTTTATTTAATTTACAGTAACTAACCCAAACAAACGACTATGAAATCATTATCCGAAACCTGGTTTGCCGAAGGCTATATTGATTTCGAATTGAAAAAATATACCCTTCTTGCTTACCTGAAAGAAATAAATAAATACTTTAATGAAAGCAAACTCTACCCGCAGCTTTCCGATATCATTTTTCATTTTAATAACCTGATCGCTTTTCGTGAGAACAAAAAATTCCTGCAGGAACATTTTCCAAAAAAACTTACCGGCATCCAAATGGAAAAGCTTCAAATACTCTATGAACAAATGATAGAAGACGATGAGCTGATGCAGGAGCTGGAAGACATTATTAACTATTCTGCCGGAGAAATGAAAGGAACGATCAACAATGGTGTTGAAATATATGAAATGGTAGAAGATAAAATAATCATTAACCCTATTGGTATTATTCCCCTGGATACAAAAGAAGGATATTTCTTTTTAAATACAACATCGCAAACCCAAACACTGGTATATCACTATCGCCTTTCCTTTTTTGAAAAACATGATGAAAAATACAGAAGCATGAAAACAGCTTATGTAAATAGCTGGGATAAAAATTTTATAAACACGTTTGAAAGTATAAAATCTGAACTGATAAAATACCGGCACCAATTACCTAATCCTGCGGTTTATTCTATACAAATTGAATTAGGATTCCCGGTGGAAGAAACATTATTGCCTGTTGCAAAAAGAAGCCTGGTTAAATTCATTGCCGCTACCGCTGCTTAATCTTATGTGTAAAGAAATCTACATATAAGATATGAAAATTATTTGATCCTGATCGAACGGAAATATTGATCTCTCACTTTATCCTGCGGCTTGCCGTTTTTTTCAAAGAAATTCATTGTATACAATTTAGCACCCACAAAGATGTTCTTGTTGTACATTATATTCCATGAGCTTGTATCTTTCTTACCTCCATCAATAACATACTCAAAGGTTCTATATCCTGAAGTCGCTGTGATCTTCTCGGATATTATTGAAGATCCTTCGATCTGGCCAAGTACACCTTTTTTAAAGTCATCATAAAAACCGGGCTCCTGCATTTCTGTTGCTAACTGGGCAGAATCAAGTCCCAGGTTTTTAAAATCAATCATCATAGCCATACATCTTGAGTCACTGTTTGCATCAGCCGTCCAAACAGGATTGCCAGACATTTCACTTTCTTTGGGTTTCACAGGAAAGTCAATCGATACTCCTTTATCAATTGAAACTCTAACCCAGTCAATACTGGCAAACGCCATCAAGGGCAGGATCAATAAAAACAAAAATTGTTTTTTCATATTTATTTTTTGACGTTATGTGACTAGCTACCGAAGCTTAGTCATTTTATTCCATAGTTCCTGACTGTCTAAAACAACAATGGGTTGGAATATTTCTATTTATATCTTAATAATCCAATCCCCAATCTTTACCCTTTTTCACAGCAGGTACTCCTTCCGTGATCCATTTTGGCGGAACATCATCTTTCAATAACCAATCGAAGTATTGTTGTTCTCTTATTTGAATATCCTTCCTGTTTCTTCTTTCAACAAGGTTATGCGCTTCACCATTATAAGTAAGCATCCACACTTTTTTATTCAACCGGCGCATGGCGGTGAACAACTCAATTCCCTGGTACCAGGGCACAGCACCATCAGCATCATTTGCCATTATTACAAGTGGTGTTGTTACATTGGGTAAATGAAATAGCGGTGAATTCTCAATATATAAATTTGGTTTCTCCCATAAAGTAGCGCCGATCCTGCTTTGTGATTTTTCGTATTGAAACTGGCGATTCACACCACTCTCCCATCTTATGCCACCATAAGCACTGGTCATATTCGCAACAGGTGCACCGGCCCATGCAGCTTTAAAAAGTTTTGTCATTGTAACTAACTGCGCCACTTGAATACCTCCCCAACTTTGTCCTTGTATACCCATTCTTGTGCTGTCAATATACCCTTGCTTTACTAAATATCTTGCACCACTTACAATATGATTGTATGCATCTCTTGCTGGATGACCTGTGCCATAATGAATATCCGGCGCCAGCACAACATAACCGCGGCTAACAAAAAATGAAATGTTCAATCGGCTTGGCGTTGGTGATGGAGGATGATAAGTATATAAACCATCGCTCAACGTTTCATAGAAATAACAGATCAATGGATATTTTTTCTTTGGGTCAAAGTTTTCTGGTTTGTAAACAATACCCTGGGTTTCTTTTCCAGTGTAGGCTTTCCATTTTATTAATTCTGCTGTTCCCCAATTATACTCTTTTTGTTGAGGATTGATTCCAGTTAAACGAATTGCTTCCTCAAGACTGTTTGGAATAAGCTGACGGACATAAAGATCTGGGGATTTTTCATATGTTTCTTTGGTATACAAAATAGTATTAGCAGATTTTGATTTGACAAGCGATGCTATTCCGAATCTACCTTCGTCTACCATTTCAAATGCCATCCAATCTTTAAGGGTGGCCTCAACAATGCCGCTCTCTTTTGTTTTGTCATTGAAAAGTCTATAGAATAATTTTTGGTCCACTTTTAAGAATCTTTCTTCCGGGTTTGTCTGAAGGTAACGATAAGAGGTTTTGCTATTCCTTCCAATACCTGTAATGTTAATAGGCCGTTTTTGGCCAAGTGGATCGAATTTCCAAACATCATACCTGTCATAAATGAAAACTGCTTCATCATTCTCCAGCCACTTCATTACACCATAAGGACCTGGCAGATCAGGAGTGTCATTCACTTCATCCCACAACGGCACTTTTATTTTTGCAGTAATATTTTTTGTTTCTTTTCCGTCATAAGCAAAATAATTTTTTGCTTTACGATCATACCACATAATGTATTTGCCGGTTGGAGAAATGTACTGCGAGGAAATAAATCCATTCAGATCTTTGATCACTAATTTCTTTGTACCATCAGCCACATTGATCGCATAAATATCTTTCAGTGTATTTCCCGTCCATTGGCTTTCTACTCTTTTTCCGAAATCAGTTACGCCAACAAATGATTGGTTTGAATTACCGTTGGCAATTCTTTTGAACCAAGTTGTTTAATCGTATTTTCATTAATATCATAAACTGCTAAAAAATTTTCCTGGAGGTCACGCTGCAAACGATTCAACTGGACAGTTTGCAAATAATCATCTTTATAATTCCAGATATCGAGTTTGGCCGTTTCAAAATCAACCAGGGTTGTATCTCTTGGCGGTTGTATCGGGGCAGTACCAAAAAATAAACGCTTGCCGCTTTTACTAAAACTTGTTGTTCCAAATTCGCTTACTGTCATTCCAATTTTCATTCCCACTGAATTTTTATCAGCGATCATTGAGGCCGTATCCATCCCGTCTTTATAATACCAAAGTTTGTAAAACTTCTGAAGCTCTTTTGGTTTTGCATTTCGTTCAGCTACAAATGCGAGTTGTGAACCATCTTCAGAAAAAGAAAAATTCTTAAAATCATTGCCGCCGGTGCTGATCGTTTTCTTTTGCATGTTTCCAAGATCGATCAATAAGACAGAGGCCTTACTCAATGAATCTTTTGAATTTTTCGTTGTCTCCAGCAATAATTTTTTACCATACTTATCAAAATAATATTCACTCACTAAGGGAAAAGTTTTTTCTTCACCAGTGATAAGATTTCTTAGTACAAGATCAGTACCATCGGAAGTGGCAGGTGTCGCGGGATCATCACCCTCCGCATCTAAATTATTTTCATTAGTTAATCCTTCGATTTCCTCGTCTCCAATATTTTTCTTTTTTCCCATTTTTGCCGGTGGCAGGTTAACTATAACCAGTAAAGAGTCAATTGTCCTTTTTAAACTGTCAATAGTTTTTTTGCTTGCATCATTCGCTGGTTGTTTTGGCTTGTCAGGTTCCGGTTTTTTTTCCAAATGATAGGCTGCCCATCCAAAACCTTTTTCAGGCGTTTTAAATGTTTTTACTTTAGGAACTTTATAAACACTATCCTTTCCTAACTCAACAACCGCAAAAGAATCTTTCGGCATATCATCCGGCTTTTTCTTTTTTATTCTTGCTTCACGGGTTTCTTTATAAAATGGTTTGATTTTAAAAATTGCAAACCGGCTGTCCTCAGATATCACGGCACTATAACCTCTTGGCACCGTCTTTTTGTATTTTGCATCAGAAGACTGGATCACCAGTTGATTATCACCTTCCTGTACATTAATAGTGTAAACGACCCATTTCCCATCATTACTGATCATTCTTTCGCCGATGCTTTGCCAGTTATCGTAAACTGTATGATCAAGCGGCTTTTTCTGGGAAAATGAAAAGTAAAAAGTGAAAAGTAAAAAAAAGGCGATCAGAGACCTACTCATATAAAAAGTTTTGAAGGCGTTAAAGATAAGAGTAAACAGGAAAATTATCCGGGCTTTGTTCCCACAGTCAAACCATATTGCCATAACCCTTTTTTCATTCCATCGTACTGGTGTTTGCAGGCGGCAATATTTTTCTTTTGTTTTTCAGTAGCACGATTGGAAAATGTGATCGTTTTCCAGGTTAAATAAAGATTCGCAAGAAAATAGAATTTATATAAGCGCCTTGATGAATGAACAGTGAATTTGGATATATCGTTGAAAGAAATGTTTTTGAATCCTGCCGACTCCATGAATTGTTGAAATCTTTGCGGCGATTCAAGATAATTTACCTGCCAGCCATCGAGCCAGCTTCTTATAGTAGGATGATCATTATTTTTAAAATCTGTGACAAATCCATCTGCAACTACTAATCGGCCGCCGGGTTTTAATATGCGCCATGCTTCTTTAATGAATTGATCTTTATCATCCGCATAGCAGATGCTTTCGCATCCCCAGACAATATCAAAGCTTTCGTCAGGAAAACTAGTGGCACAATAATTCATTACTTTAAAGTCAACCTTCGTTTCCACATTTTTTTTAACCGCTAACTCTTTTGCTTTATTGACCTGCTTTTCACTTAAACTAATGCCAGTAACATTGCAGCCAATTTTTTTAGCCAAGAAAATACTACTCCCTCCTATTCCGCAACCCGCATCCAATACTTTATCGGAAGGCTTTACATTGGCAGCTTCCATCATCACTTCATTCATTCGTATCAATGATTGCGGAAAGGTTTTCACTTTGTCATCCCAATAACCATAATGAATGGCAAGACTATTGTTAAGATCCCAACTGTCTTTGTAAGCGTTTTCGGATTCAGCATAGTAATCAACAATATTTTTATGGTAGTTAGTTAACTGCATTTTCCAAAACAATTTTTCGTTCTTTTTTCAATAGCATAACAATATGAATGGCCAATGATGCCGCAATCAGGGAAAGTCCGGCAATAAATGACCAGTCAAAATCGCGGCTCTCACCAAATAAAATTATGGCAAGAAAAATTCCATACACAGGTTCCAGGTTAAATGAAAGATTTACTGTAAATGCAGTTAATCTCTTTAATGCATAAGTAGAAAATTGAAACGCTAATACCGAACAAAGCCATGCAAGCACCAGTAACCACATCCAGTCTTTAAAATTCGGGAAAATATAATCCGTCGGAAATTGCTGCATATAAAAAGGCATCAGCGCTGATAAAGTTATTAAGCCTCCGCTCATTTGATACGTAAGTACTGTTTGAGGATTGAGCCGTTGCAAAAATTCACGAATAAATATCATGACAAATGCCATGAGCACAGCACAAGTGATGCCCAATATGCTCCCCGTTTTATATTTTGGATTAAAATGAAAGATGAGGTAAATGCCGGCGATCACCATTAAA
>VBAS01000087.1 GCA_005882975.1 Bacteroidota bacterium
TAAAAAACCAATGCCGGTAAGTTTCACCATGTCTTTTACTGAAATACGTTGCAGATTGCCTATTGATGAAAATACGATCCACATGGTAACAGCAGTAATAAACATACGCCACCAAACCAATAAGCCCTCATTCAGATCAATAAGTTTTCCTAATGGGCCTGTAAAGCCCGCAAGAAAAACTGAGATATGTAAATAGAGGAAGGCTTTTTTCATTTGGGCTGCAAACTAAGGAAGTCGGAGGAAAAACTCTATTTTCGATTTTTAGAACCTGACTTAAATTTTGCTTTAATATGAAATCACTACTCCTTTTTATATTATTTGTTGTTTTCAGTTTA
>VBAS01000216.1 GCA_005882975.1 Bacteroidota bacterium
CAGATATAAGAGGATGGGATGTGAGGTATAAAAATGGGGAAAAGATTGAATCAGTAGAAGAACTGATCTTAGATGCGAAGGCACAAAAGGTAAGATATATGGTTGTGGATCTTGACGAAAATGAATTAAGACTTGAACATAGAAGAATAGTGATCCCTATTGGATTTGCAGAGTTGGATAGCCGGACGGATGATGTCTTAATTCCGAATGTTTCCGTTGACCAGCTGTGTAATTTACCAGATTACAAGAAAGATATTTTGACTCCGGAATTTGAAAGAAGAATTTCTTCCACATTTGGAAGAAAAGTGAAAGCAGAACCCATTTCTACAAATAAGAAACTTGAAAAGGATGAAAGAAGAAATGAAGAAAAGAGAATAGAAGAAAGAAAGATAACAGAAACTGATATTGATAATGATATAGAACAGGAGTTTTATAGTCACGAACATTATAACCTTGATAATCTTTATAAAAACAGACCAAATAGAGAAAAAACGCAGCGACTTCAGGATTCAGAATATGATCAGGGCCTTCGTCTTTGGGAAAAGAGAAGCGAAGGTGACACTATTGATACATCGGATCTGACAGAAGAAGAAAGACAAAAACTTTTAAAATACAGAAGGGACTTGTATCGCGAAAGAAGGTACAGAAATGAACGAGTTTAAATAATTGCCATTTAAAATTGTAAAAGGAAAGCAGTTCCTTCACCATCTACGGATTGTACCTGGATATTGCCTTTGTGCAGCATCATGATTTGCTTGCAAAGGCTAAGTCCAATGCCACTGCCACTTTTTTTCGTACTGAAAAAAGGTATAAATATTTTTTCCTGAATTTCTGCAGGCATGCCACTTCCGTTATCTGCGACTCTTATAATAGTCTTGCGATTATTGGTTAGGTAAGCGGATAATAGAATTTTAGGATGGGGTTTTTCTTTTACAGCTTCAATTGCGTTTACTACCAGATTGATTAAAACTTGTTCGAGTAAGTTGGTATCCGCCTCTAATGAAAGATCCGGATCTTTTAAAATAGTTTCTATTTCGATATTTTTTTGCTCTAAGGTTGGTTGCATTAGCTGCAATAAGTTTTCAAATATATCCCGAACAAAAATCTTTTTCAGGTTAAGTGTGTTGATCTTATTAAGGTTGCGGTAGGTCTCAGCAAATTTTAAAAGACCTTCACTTCTGCGTTTGATCGTTTCAATTCCTAATTCAAGATCATCCACCGATCCGGATTCATTGCTTAACACAGCTACTGATTGTTGCAATCTATGTTTCAATGTATCAGCAAGCGATGAAATAGGCGCAACGGAATTCATGATCTCATGTGTTAATACACTCAACAATTTCTGCCAGGCTTTTGATTCGGTTTCATCAAGTGCTTCGTTCACATTCTGAAAAGCGATAAGCTTGTATATTTTCCCTTCCGTTTGAAAGGCGGTTGCAGAAATTAAAATTTTAAATGAAGAAGTTTCCAAATGGGCGGTAGCGATACTTCCGGCTCCAGGTTTTAACGCAAGTATTTGATGATACAGGGTATTATCTCTTTTTGATAATGAATGTATCGTTTTAAGGTAGGGGAGTTGGAGCATTGACTTAAGCGATTCGTTCATCCAGACCACTGTGCCTACTTCTTCTTCATAAGAAAGTATACCCGTATCAACCAGCTCAAGGATCTTTTGCAGGTATTGATATTGTGTTTCCTTTTCTTTACTGATAACTTTAAATGTTGTGTTGATCTCATTGAAACCCTGGCGAAGCGGTTGTATTTCAACAGGCGCATGTTTTACATCAAAATTCCTTGAGAAATCACGATAATGTATTGACTCCACAAACTGGTTTAACTCATCATGCGCCTTTTTATGAAATCGATAAAAGTCAACGATCTGGTAAATGATGACAGGGACTGCAATCAATAAATAAACATATAGCTCTTTAACTAAAAAGAAAGACGAAATGCTTAATGTTATGAATAACAAAAGTATCCTTACTAAGATCCGCCATTCAAATTGCTTAAATATCATACCCCTGTCCCCCTAAAGGGGGAACTTAGATTTAATTTTGTTAATTAATATGTACATCTTCCTAATCGAAATTCTTATTCTACAGAGACGAATGTAGTTCACTTAAAAATTAATTCATCACTTTAGAAATTGGCGATTTAAAAGTAAACATGCTACCCTAAGTCTCCCCTTTAGGAGGACGGGGTTTAAATATCATACTTACTCAACCTCCGGTATAATGCAGTTCTTGTTAATCCTAATTCTTTTGCGGCTTTGGTAATGTTGCCATTATTTTTTTCAATGACCTTCAGGATCGTATTTTTTTCAATAGTGCTTAATTTCATTTCCACCGGTTCATTATCACTTGCCATTGGAGATTCTATTGGAGAAAAGATGAGATCCTTAGCCTGTAACATATCTTCATCAGCCATTATTACGGCTCTTTCGATAGTATATTGAAGTTCTCTTACATTTCCCGGGTAATGATAACTCATTAATTTTTCTATTGCTTTATTGTCAAACTCAAGTGCAGGTTTTATGTATTTATTGCAATACAATCTCACAAAATGTTTGGCGAGTAACAAGATATCATTCCCTCTTTTTCGCAATGGCGGCATCACTATTTCAACAGTATTGATACGATAAATAAGATCTTTCCGAAAACGATTCTCATTTGCTAATTCACTGATCGATACATTGGTGGCACAAATAAGCCGGATATCTATCGAAATAATTTCATTGCTACCTAACCTGTTTATCTGGCGGTTTTGCAAAACACTCAACAACTTTGCCTGTTGTTGTAAAGAAATATTTCCGATCTCATCGAGAAAAAGTGTTCCGCCGTTTGCGGTCTCAAATCTTCCCGTTCTGTCTTCCCGTGCATCCGTAAAAGCGCCTCGCTTATGACCAAACAACTCGCTTTCAAACAAAGATTCAGTTAATGCGCCTACATCTACTTTTATATACGGCTTTTCAGACCGTAATGAATGTTGATGAATTGCTTTTGCAACAAGATCCTTACCTGTTCCATTTTCTCCTAATATTAAAATATTAGCATCTGTTGGTGCTATCTTCTCGACCTTGTAAAAAATTTGTTGCATCACTTCTGATTCTCCGAGCAGTTCCTTACCAATAATGGAATCTGAATACAAGCCCGGCGTGAGAGAGGTTTTGCTTTCTTTTCTTCTTAATGAATCCTTGATTATTGAAATAAGTTTTTCATTGTGCCAGGGCTTTACCACAAAATCTGCCGCACCTTCTTTTAAGGACCGAACGGCAAGGTCAATATCACCATAAGCCGTGATCATGATAACAGCAGAATCTGTTTTGAGTTTTTTTATCTCGTTTAACCAAAACAGCCCTTCATTACCCGTATGGATCGAGCTGGTAAAATTCATGTCGAGCAAGATCAGGTCAAAATGATCTTTGTTTAAATGCCAACGAAGATTTTCCGGATTTTTTTCTGTTATGACTTCTTTTACTTCGGTCTTCAGCAATAACCTAACAGCGGTTAGCACATCCGGGTCATCATCCACCACTAATATTGAGGCGTTTTTCAAGATCATCAGTAGTTCCTGCTTAAAAATTCTAAAAATATTTTTAACAACTTCTGCAATTATACCATAAATACAAAGTCATGGCAATTAATTTTTTAGTAATGTATAACTGAATCATCTGTATCAAAACCGAACACTGGTTGTATCACTAACGAACAGTTTCGTAGTTCGTCCGCTTGTAACATTCTGTAAATCAAAATCGTCCTAAACTGGCATATTCTTATAAGTATAGGAAACCAGTTTCTCATGTAGATCTTTTGAACGCTGCTTTGATCTTCAATGCAGTCGTAAGGTTGAAGCAGCGTATTTTAACAAAAAGAGAAATTTAAAACCAATTACTACCGTGGATAGAGTTATCGAAAAAAAGACCTGGAGTCGCAAACGCATCCTCACTATTGTTGGAATTGTTGGTATTGTTGCTTTAATAGGAGCCAGTTATTATCTCACCTCCGGAAAAAGTCGTTTGAATGTAGATTCGGAACGAATTACTATCAGCGAAGTTAAATCCGGTCCATTCAAAGAATTTATTCCTGTAAACGGAGTTGTGTTGCCTATTACCACTATTTACTTGGATGCATTAGAAGGTGGACGTGTTGAACAAAAATTTGTGGAGGATGGTGCTATCATGAAAAAAGATCAGCCCATTCTTAGATTATCAAATACCGATCTTGAACTGAGCCTCGTAAATCAGCAAACTGCGGTTTACAATCTTCTTACCCAAATGCAGATCTCTCAAAATGCATCACAGCAAAATACGGTCAATCGGATGAACCAATTGACTGATGTAAATAGTCAGTTAAAAGAAGCAGAAAGAATTTACAAACTGAATAAAAGTCTTTACGAACAAAAAGTGATCGGTGGCCAGGAATTCAAACAATCAGAGAATAATTATTACTACCTGCTGGAAAAGAAACGACTTTCTGAACAGATCATGAAACAGGATTCTGTTTCCGGCCATCAGCAATTAAAGCAAGCAGAGCAATCTTACAAAGGTTCCCAGGAAGCATTGAATGTTATGCAGAAAAAAGTTGGTGACCTGATCGTAAGAGCTCCTGTTGACGGACAGCTTACTTCGCTTGATGCAGAAATTGGTCAATCAAAAAATAAAGGCGAACGGCTTGGACAACTTGATATCCTAAGCGGATTTAAAGTAAGAGTTGATATTGATGAACATTATATTTCACGTATCTATAATGGCCTGATGGGCGAATTTACTTTTGCTGGTAAACAATATAAACTCAAGATCACAAAAATTTATACGCAAGTTACCAATGGCCGCTTCCAGGTTGATATGGAATTTGTAGGTGAAGTTCCACAAGGCATACGCCGTGGACAAACTTTACAGATCGGTTTAGCATTAAGTGATGAGATCACTGCCTTACTTCTTCCTAAGGGTGGGTTCTATCAAAAAACGGGCGGCAACTGGATCTTTAAAGTAGCTGATAATGGAAAAACAGCTTACAAAGTGGATATACAACTGGGGATGCAAAGCCCGGATTATTACCAGGTATTACAGGGATTGAAAGCAGGAGACAAAGTGGTTACATCAAGCTATGAAAACTATGAGAACATGGAAGAACTGGTTATTAAAAACTAAAACCATTATTCATTAAATAGTATAGCCATGAAAAAGAAAATTCTTTATTTATTCATCCTGATCTTCTCGGTCAGCTTATTTTCTGCGGCAAAGAAAATACAAGGTTACTGTGAGAATGCTTCCGTGTGCTGCAACATGGTAAAACAAAATTGCAGCAATGAAATAAAATTTAATACATCGAAGGAAGCAGAGTTGAATTTTCCTTCACTCGGTTTGTTTCTTTTCACCAATTGAATCTTTCACCTTCACTTTAAAAAATAAAAAATGATCAAGATCGCAAATCTCGAAAAAACTTATCGCACCGAAGAGGTGGAAACAGTAGCACTTAACAAACTTTCTTTTGAAATAAAAGAAGGAGAGTTTGTGGCTGTAATGGGTCCGTCAGGATGTGGTAAGTCAACCCTGTTAAATATTGTAGGACTGCTTGATGATCCTGATGAAGGGAGCTACCAGTTCAACGGAATTGAAGTTGCAAAGTTCAATGAACGTAAAAGAGCCGATCTGCGCAAAAGGAATATCGGTTTCGTTTTCCAAAGCTTTAATCTTATTGATGAGCTTACTGTTTTTGAAAATGTTGAATTACCTCTTATTTACACCGGTGTAAAAGGAGCTGAGAGAAAGAAAAGAGTAGAAGAAGTTTTGGATAAAATGCAGATCATGCATCGCCGTAATCACTACCCGCAACAATTATCAGGTGGTCAGCAGCAACGTGTGGCTGTAGCAAGAGCGGTTGTGAACAAACCGAAACTTATACTTGCCGATGAGCCGACAGGTAATCTTGATTCACATAACGGAAGTGAGGTAATGCAAATGCTCACAGATCTGAATGAACAAGGAACCACTATCATTATGGTAACACACTCTGAGCATGATGCCCGTTTCAGTCATCGTATCATCCGTATGCTGGATGGACAAACTGTGACTGAGAATATATTGGTATAAGAACGCTGCAAGCTACTCGCTTCTTGCTGCAAGCAGCGAAAGGCGAGCAGCTAATAGCTTAAAAGTATAGCCATGTTTAAAAATTATTTCAAGATCGCTTTCCGGAGTCTTTGGAAGAATAAAGGCTATAGCACAATAAATATATTAGGCCTTGCTGTTGGATTAGCAACTTGTCTTGTTATTATCTTATATATAGTAGATGAACTAAGCTATGACCGGTTCTACAAAAATGCCGGTAATATTTATCGTATCAATTCTGATATAAAGTTTGGCGGCGCCAATCTTCATTTTGTACAGACATCAGATATGATGGGACAGTTGCTCAAGAAAGATTATCCCCAGGTAGAAGAGTATGCCCGACTTTATAATAATAGCGGTGATAAGCTTATAAAAAAAGGAAATGAGTTCATCGATGAGTTGCGGGTAGCACATGTTGATTCCACTTTTTTCAGACTATTTGATCTGCCAGCTGTTGATGGCGATCCTAAAACTGGTCTTGATGAACCAAATACTGTGGTAATAACTGAGTCTGCAGCAAAAAAATATTTCAATGATGTACATGTTGTTGGAAAAACTCTTGAAGAAAAAGATGGACAGTCAACAAAACCGTATAAGATCACTGCTGTTATAAAAGATATCCCGCGTAATTCACATTTAAACGTGGAGTTTTTCTTTTCAATGAAGAATGTGAATTATAAATGGGGACAGCTTACCAGCCATAATTTCAATACCTATTTACGGCTCCGCAACGGAACAGA
>VBAS01000442.1:0-2076 GCA_005882975.1 Bacteroidota bacterium
CCCTTCAATATCCGGATCACCACCATTGCCCGCGGTATTGCTTTCGGTGGCGAGCTGGAATATGCCGATGAAATGACCCTGGCCCGCAGCCTTCAGAACAGGTTGCCGGTAGAGAACTATGTAGCCAATCGATGATCCCATCAATACTTTTTTATTAAACTTACTTGTCTTAGCTTTGCCGCTCAACAGGTGGATTTGTTTATTGTACGGCCTGTCTAAAAAACTGAACTAATAAACGCCAAGAAACTCCCCTTTTTTAGTTTCCCAACGTTTTGATAGTTCTAAAAAGAATTTTGTAGCCAGTGGCATTAACACGGATGATCCGTTTTTTGCATCCGCCAAGTAGCGGATCAGGGCTCTATTCGCTGCTGAACGACAAAATAAACAGAACATCTTTTTTTTCATGTCACTCCGGTCGCCTTAGACTTGTGACTTAAAAAATGAATTTTATGGATATCAGGAAAGAATTAGAAAAACGGATACTGATCATTGATGGCGCCATGGGCACCATGATCCAACGTCATAAACTGACCGAAGCGGATTACCGCGGCGATCGTTTTAAAGATTGGCACAAAGACCTTAAAGGAAATAATGACCTGTTAAGTATTACTAAACCAGAAGTCATAATCGGGATACATAAGGAATACCTGGAAGCCGGCGCAGATATTATTGAAACCAATACTTTCAGCAGTACCGTCATTGCCCAGGCTGATTATGATATGCAATTGCTGGCCTATGAATTAAATGTAGCTTCCGCCAAATGTGCAAGGCAGGCTATTGGAGAATTTTTATCTTCTCCTGCTGGCAAAGACCGGGAAGGAGCTTTCGTGGCTGGCGCTATCGGACCATTAAATAAAACACTTTCTCTTTCGCCAGACGTCAACAATCCCGGCTTTCGGGCTGTCACATTTGATGAGGTAGTGGATGCTTATTATGAACAGGTCAAAGGATTGGTTGATGGTGGTGTTGACCTTTTACTAATAGAAACAATCTTTGATACCTTGAATGCAAAGGCAGCCATCTTTGCGATCAAGAAATATTTCCGTGATTCTAATCAAACCGAATTGCCGGTAATGATCAGTGGTACGATCACCGATGCATCCGGCAGAACGTTGAGCGGACAGACACTGGAAGCATTTTATACTTCTATTATGCATGCCAGGCCATTAAGCGTAGGTCTTAATTGTGCATTAGGTGCCAAAGAAATGCGTCCGCATATTGAAGAGTTATCACAAATTGCTTCCTGCTATGTATCGGCATATCCTAATGCAGGTCTTCCGAATGCTATGGGAGAGTATGACGAGGAACCTGTACAAACCGCTCATTTCCTGGAAGATTGGGCTAACGAAGGATTTGTAAATATTGTCGGTGGTTGTTGCGGTACCACCCCGGATCATATCAGACACATCGCTGAGAATGTAAAAAAAATAAAGCCGAGACAATTGCCAGTGTTAGAAGCGACTTATTAGAAAATAAACCACAAAGGCAGAAAGACAGGAAGACACACAAAGTATGTTCAAGCCACTTTCAGATAAAGAAGAGTTTCTTGCAAAACATGCCCTTGATATCGCGATTAACATCCATAAAGAACTGGGTCCAGGACTATTGGAAAGTGTTTATGCAAAGTGTTTTTATTATGAATTGAACAAAAGAGAAATAAAGTTTGAAAAACAGAAAGAAGTTCCAATAATCTACCATTCACTTCATATCGATGATGGCTTGCGCCTTGATTTGTTAATTGAAGATTTATTGGTAGTGGAGCTTAAGGCCCAGGAAAATTTTCATCCTGTGGGAAGCGCAACTTCTAAGCTACCTAAAATTAACAGGCAAGAGGCTTGGTTTTTTATTGAATTTTCATGTTCCATTGATGAAGGATGGAATAAAAAGGGTTATACTTTAAACCTTCGTGCTACTTAGTGCTTTTGTGACTTTGTGGTTCAAAAAATATATAAATGAATAGAATCAAACCTTTTTTACGCCTTTCAGGCCTCGAACCACTAGTTGTCAGGCCAGAAACCAACTTTGTAAATGTCGGTGAACGTACCAATGTAACGGGCTCTAAAAAATTTGCCCGTC
>VBAS01000442.1:2133-2681 GCA_005882975.1 Bacteroidota bacterium
CGGAGCGCAGGTATTGGACGTAAATATGGACGATGCCTTACTGGATGGCGTACAGGCTATGACCACGTTCATCAACCTGGTGCAAAGTGAACCGGATATTGCGAAGATCCCGATCATGCTGGACAGTTCTAAATTCCAGATCATTGAAGCCGGATTGAAATGTGTACAGGGAAAATGTATCGTGAATTCTATCTCCATGAAGGAAGGAGAAGGAAAATTTATTGAGCAAGCTATCATTTGTCAGAGCTATGGAGCATCCGTCATTGTAATGGCCTTTGATGAAAAAGGCCAGGCCGATACCAAAGACAGGAAAATAGAGATATGCCATCGTGCTTATAAAATATTGACTGAACAGGTTGGATATGATCCACAGGATATCATTTTTGATCCCAATATTTTTGCCATTGCAACCGGAATGGAAGAACATAATAATTATGCAGTTGATTTTATCGAAGCCACCAAAGAAATAAAACAACTGATGCCACTGACTAAAGTAAGTGGCGGGGTGAGTAACATGTCATTCTCCTTTCGGGGCAACGAACATGTAC
>VBAS01000442.1:2727-3068 GCA_005882975.1 Bacteroidota bacterium
TCAAAGCGGGTATGGATATGGGCATTGTAAATGCAGGACAGCTGGTGATCTATGATGAAATAGAGCCACAGTTAAGAGAAATGTGCGAAGATGTGATACTCAACCGGAACAATAATAACAATGAAGCCACTGAAAAACTCATCGCATTTGCCGAAACGGTAAAGGCAAAAGGAAAAGAAACAATAAAAGATGAAACGTGGAGAACAACCACTGTTGAAGAAAGGTTGAAGCACTCATTGGTCAACGGCATTACAGACTATATTGATGCCGACACGGAAGAAGCCCGGTTGAAATATCCCAAACCTTTAGACGTGATAGAAGGACCGTTGATGGATGGAATG
>VBAS01000440.1:0-2569 GCA_005882975.1 Bacteroidota bacterium
TGAGTTTGATATTCCTGCATCCAAAAATAAAAAAAGTGCCGGCACCACAGCTGGTGGAAAAAAAGGCAAAGAGGAAGAAGATGATTTTAAAGTGGATGAAGAATTCAAAGATCTTTATGATGGCGGCGGATATGACGATGATGAAGAGGATGATTACTAAAAGGATATTATTTCCCGTTTTATATTTTGAACGCAACCAATACTAACTGCATTTTTACAATCACAGATCACGAGAATGCAAAGAAAAAGATGCTGCGCTGGGCAAACCGGTTCAGCATTTTTTCTTTTTTAGATAATCATCGCTATCAAACCAACTATCACTCCATTGAATGTTTGGTGGCGGTGGGTAATAAAAATAGTTTTATCGCAAATGCAGGCACTGCATTGAATGATTTTCAGAATTTTCTTAATAAAGAGCATCGTAGGTTGTTTGGTCATTTGGGATATGATCTGAAGAATGAGATCGGGTCGGTTACTTCATCTTACAAAGACAGGAATGGATTTCCGGATATTTTTTTCTTTGAGCCAACCATCATTATCAAGCTTTCTGAAAAGGAAATGGAAATAGAAAGCGAAGAGGATGCCGGGAAAATTTTCGAAGAGATCATGCAAACCAATGAAAGGCCGGAATTTAAAAATCATCCGATTAATATTCAACAACGGGTTTCAAAAAACGAATACATTGAAACCATTGAACAATTAAAAAAACATATTCTTCGTGGAGATTGCTATGAAATAAATTATTGCATAGAATTTTTTGCAGAAGATGCAGTTGTCGATCCTTTATTGGTCTACGAGAAACTAAGTAAAACTTCACCCAATCCATTTTCGGCATTTTATAAACTGGAAGATAAATGGCTGGTCTGCGCAAGCCCCGAAAGATTTTTAAAACGTGAAGGAAATAAAATTTTATCGCAGCCAATTAAAGGAACATCTTCAAGGTTTCTGAAGGATGTTAGCAGGGATAAAAAAAGCAAAGAAGAACTTTATGCAAGTGAAAAGGATCGATCGGAAAATGTGATGGTTGTTGATCTTGTTCGTAATGATCTTGCCCGTGTATGTAAAGAAGGAACAGTGAAAGTAGATGAACTGTTTGGCATTTATTCTTTTCCGCAGGTACATCAAATGATATCAACTGTAAGCGGAGAATTGAAAGATGATATTTCCTTTGCAGAGATTATCAAAGCAACTTTTCCGATGGGTTCAATGACCGGAGCACCAAAAAGAAAGGTAATGGAGCTGATCGATAAATATGAAAGATCGGGTAGAGGGATCTTTTCCGGTGCCGTTGGTTATATAACTCCCGAAATTGATTTCGATTTTAATGTAGTGATCAGAAGTATCATGTATAACGCTTCTGAAAAATATCTTTCATTTATGGCAGGTTCTGGTATTACTTTTTATAGCGAAGCTGAAAAAGAATATGAGGAATGTTTGTTGAAAGCACAGGCCATGAAAGAAGCAATTATAGATTTATAATCACCTTATAGGCTTCTTGTCCGGTTGGATCTTAGTTGGGGTAGAAAGTGACTGCTTAAATGAAATGAATCCAACATTACCTGGATACTTTCATTAAGGATATCATATCGCTTTGCCATAAAAAGATCCATTTTATCTGCTGGCAATCTTAATTCATACTTGCCATTATGTGTGATCAATTTATCAAAGTCTGGATTGTAACGATTGAATTCTATAATTGAAAACGAAATATGTTTTGTAATTACTAAAGAATTATATCTCCCGCTGATCGCCTGTATTTTTGAATTGGTCAATTCAGCCGGACTTAAATTTTTTGCAGCGGGATTTACATTCGAAGCCTGCTTTAAAATATCTGCTTCATCTTTTGTCAATGTTGTAATACCACCGTCACCTTCCATTACGTAGTGGGTAGCAATAAATTTTTTTACATGATCCCTTGATTCTGCCGGTAAAAAATGTTGAAGGTCCCAAAAATTTCGACTCTTACTTTTTCTTATGGCTGCGTCAACATTACCGGGCCCACCATTGTATGCTGCGATAACAAGCAGCCAATCATTATAAATATTATAGAGTTCACTTAAATACTTTGCAGCAGCATGTGTGCTTTTATAGTAATCAGTTCTTTCATCAGTGTAAGCGTTTACTTTTAAACCCATTCTTCTTCCTGTTTCCGGCATGAATTGCCATGGGCCGACAGCACCTGCCCACGATACCGCATAAGTTTTCAAATACGATTCAATGACAGCGAGATATTTTAATTCTCTTGGTAATCCATGATAGGTGAGCACTGCATCGATCATATCAAAATAGGGGCGCCCCCATCCTTTTAATTTCTCTAAACTCTTTCTGTTTTTTGCCATATAATCATCCACAAAACTTATGGCACGGGGATTTAATTGAACCTGGTTCAATCCTTCTTCTTCTGGTTTGCCAACAAAGAGATCTTTGAAACCTGCTTTTGGATCGGAAGAGATCGCAACAGGAATGATCGTTGAATCAACTGTTGCTTTATTTGCCCTCGATCTTGAGAGATCTATAATTGTATCAGACCCCTGCGCAGTCACAGCTAAAGAGGCAAAGGAAATTAATA
>VBAS01000440.1:2621-4688 GCA_005882975.1 Bacteroidota bacterium
AATAAAAAGCGCATTAGGAATAAAACCGATTGACACTATTTTTTTAATTCCATCAATTGGTGGGAGGCCTGTAACAAAGATAACTCGTTAAATTGTTTAGCCATTAGCTGTATCCCGAATGGCATACCATTGGAATGTTTAAAAAGTGGTAATGAAATGCCGGGAATACCGGTAAGGTTTGCAAACACAGTATAAATATCGGCGAGATACATAGCGATAGGGTCATTTGTTTTTTCGCCGATCTTAAATGCAACTGAGGGTGACGTTGGCATTAAAATAAAATCAAATTCATTGAAAACCAGTTGTGTTTTTTCAACAAGCTTGCGTCTTACCTTTTGTGCTTTGGTAAAATAGGCGTCGTAATAACCAGTGCTTAAAACAAAGGTGCCAAGCATGATCCTTCTTTTTACTTCTTTACCAAAACCTTCACTGCGATTGTGTTTGTAAAACTCTGTTAAATCAGTTGATGGCTTTACAGACCGATAGCCATATCGAACGCCATCATAACGGGAAAGGTTAGATGATGCTTCGGCGGTTGTAAGAATATAATATGCGGGAACTATATAATCGAGGTATTCAAAACTTAATGCAGTAACCTCATGTCCTTCACTTTTTATTTCCTCAAATAGCTTATTTATTCCGTCAGCAATTTCAGTATCAAGCGAAGGATTTTCTAATGTTTCTTTGAAATAAGCAAAACGGAATTTTTTATTTTCATTTAAGGACGCTGAATATTTGTCAACTGGCTTTGGAGAAACGGTACTGTCATATTCATCTGCACCGGCAACTATTTCTAAAACTTTGCTTGCATCATCAACACTGTTTGCAAAAATTCCAATTTGATCAAAAGAAGAAGCATAAGCGATCAAACCATATCTTGAAATGCGACCATAGGTAGGTTTCAAACCAACGATGCCGCAAAAATCTGCAGGCTGGCGAACCGAACCACCCGTATCACTTCCAAGAGAGATCATGCAAAGACCTGCTTGTACAGCAACAGCAGATCCACCTGAAGAACCACCAGGTACACGAGTTTCATCCATTGCATTCAACACGTTTCCATATACTGAATTTTCGTTGGCAGAGCCCATTGCAAATTCATCACAATTACAAACACCAATGATGATAGCTTCTTCCTGTAAAAATTTTTCTACTGCTGTTGCAGAATAAAGAGAAGTAAAATTTTTTAAAATGCCAGATGCAGCAGTAAGCGGATGATCTTTATAACAAATAACATCTTTGATAGCAATTACAACTCCATGCAGTTTTCCGGTTGTATTACCTGATGTTCTTCCCTTATCAAGTGCTGCAGCTTTTTGGATGGCTTCTTCTGCAAACACATGAACGAAAGCATTCAGGTGTTTGCATTTTTCAATTTCAGCAAGATAATGATGAACAACATCAGTGCAGGAAATTTTGCCCTGAGTTAATGCAAGATGATATTGATCAATAGAGGTATATTCGAACAAAAGCGAAAGTCTTTATAAGCTCAAATGCAAGTACAGATTAGTTAGCTGAATTAATGTTAGTGTTAGTATCTGGCTTTGCGTCTTTTTCATTAATGCTTTCTTCCAATTCTCTTCTTACATTATCTTTTGCATCTTTGAATTCACGGACACCTTTACCAAGACCACGCATTAGTTCAGGTATTTTTTTACCTCCGAATAATAATAATACAACAAAAGCGATCAGTATTATTTCAGTCGCACCTAGATTTCCCATTTTTATAAAATTTAGAATTGTAAAGGTAATATAAATTGAAGTCTGGTTTCAATTCGTATGTTAAGCAGATGTAAATGTATCAAAGTACAGGACCTCTTTTTTGAAGTATATTAAGAAGCTTTACGGGTTTTTTCAGGAGCGGATTCATCCAACTCTTTTTTTCCATTATCTTTTGCATCTTTAAATTCCCGAACACCTCTTCCAAGACCCCGCATTAACTCAGGTATTTTTTTACCACCAAATAACAATAACACTACAAAAGCGATTAATAAAATTTCAGACCAACCAAGCTTTGGCATTTTTTAAAAATTTAGAATCCTAAAGGTAGGATAAAATAGAAGTTCG
>VBAS01000217.1 GCA_005882975.1 Bacteroidota bacterium
TAATAATATAGTGGCCTGCTTGTCGATCGTTTGGAGACTTATCTAACTCTTCAATTGGTATACCTACAAGATGGATATTTTCACCCTGTATGATCAGCATATAGGGTAAGATAGTTCTCCATTCCTTTTTTCCACTTTTACTTTCATAATAGAATTTAACTCGTTTTTTTTCTATAATAGGGATTTTTAAAATTTCAATTAACTGTTCTAAAGTGAGTTTCATTTTTTTGGCCATAATGAAACTTCTCAAATTTTGTGCGGAAATTTTTAAGAAATTGTAATCACGCATTATGGATAAGTAAACTGCCGGTAAGAATGTATAATATGGAGAAATTAAAGCATATCCTCTTGTTATAGACTGAATTTTTTGCAGCAACAAAATTTACAACAAGAAACACCAACAGTAGAGTTATCTTACATATTGTTTATTCAATAGAAGCAGATCGCATCGCTTTTATACTCCCGGACCTTTTATCCTGGATAAAACCGGCAACAAAAACATCTTCTTTCTGTAAACCTGCCGGAAGTGTAAAGCTTGTAGTTTTTTCTTTAAGAGGTAAGTAAAAAATATTTCTAACGATATTGATATGATGTACTGTTCTTCCACTGTTTTCCCCTTTTTTTATTTCATTCGTGGCCATCTTTTGTATCAATACAAATATCGCTTGTTCTTTTTTTGCATCAACACCTTCCGCTGAATATTGCACATCGATCTTTCCTTCTGTATTTTGAACGACATTTAATTTTATTGACTCCGCAGATCCTTCACTCAATTGTTCTTCAATACTGCTGATCAGCTTGTTTTTATTTGAACCGAGAAATTCTTTTTTTCCATTTACAACTGCCTGCGGCGTGTAAATGGAATTCAGATGAAAAATATTTGAATAGTATTCTTGTCTTTGAGTAAAAGAAGCGTCACTAAAAATATCCTTCCATCCAAGCTTATTCCAATAGTCAACATGATAACCTACTACAAGCACATTTTTATCACTGTATTTTTTTTGAATTTCTTCTAAAGCTTCATCTGCAGCCGGGCAACTGGAGCAGCCTTCAGATGTAAATAATTCTATTAAAGCAAAACCATCGTTGTCTTTTGTCATCTTCTTGTTCAAATTCTTTGTGGAAAAGGAGATCGTCAATAATGAAATAGCAAAAACACATATCGGCAATAAAGACTTCATCATTCAAGTTACTTTTGTAGTGATAACATGGTTTATCAAATTAAAGACAACAATTTGCACTTAACGCTGCTTTAACGATATTTGTTGCCTCTACTGATTATGAACAAAACTGAAAGGGCCATAATTTTTTTACTGGCAGCTATAAATTTTACCCAGGTTCTTGACTTTGTCAATATGGTTCCTTTGAGTATTTACCTGATCCCCGATCTTCATATTTCGGCTTTTCAATTCAGTACACTGGTAGCCTCTTATTCGATCAGCGCCTTTTTTTCTGGTATCATTGCTGCATTACTTATTGACCGGCATGACAGGAAAATATCTTTATTAATTGCATTTACCGGATTTTTAATTGGTTCATTTGCTTGCGGCATTGCTCCTAATTACGTGACTTTATTGATCGCCAGAATTATTTCCGGCACTTTTGGGGGACTATTAGGCGCCCAGTTGTATTCAATCGTGGCAGATATTTTTTCTTACGAAAGAAGGGGAAGGGCCATGGGCATAGTGATGAGTGCTTTTGCAATCGCATCCGTCATAGGCATGCCGCTTTCTCTTTTATTGACCAATGTTTTTAATTCAAATTGGCATTTACCTTTTCTTGCAAATGGTTTTGTAGGGCTTTTATTATTGCCACTCATGATAAAATACCTGCCATCTTTGAAAGGGCATATCACAACTCAGGGTCCATCCACACTTTTTGGAAGTCTTACAAACCCTATGAAAGTTCCCATACAGCGATCAGCGCTTATTTTTTCATGTCTGTTCATGTTTGGCCATTTTTTAGTCATCCCGTTTATTCCATCTTATCTTCAATTCAACAATGGATTTACTATACTCCAGATCGCATTGATTTTATTATGTGGCGGTTTAGCTTCTTTTGCCGCCGCTATTTATTTAGGAAGATTCTCCGATAAAAAAGGAAAGCTGCCTATTTTTCTCTGGTCTGTTTTTATATCATTATTCCTGGTGGTTATTCTTACAAATATGCCAACACTGAATGTTCTTATTGCACTTCTTTTTTTTGCTGTATTATTTCTTGTCGTTACAAGCCGTATCGTTATGGCACAATCAATGATCAGTAATGTCGTATCTCAAAATCAGCGGGGAAGTTTTATGAGTGTAAACGGCAGCATGCAGCAATTGGGTCAGGGCATGGCTTCGTTAATAGCAGGAGTGATCGTAAAAACAAATAGAACAACACATCAATTATCAAATTATAATTGGGTAGGTTATCTGAGCATAGCTGTTCTGATTATTGCAGTAATAATAGGAAATAAGATATTCAAGACAATTGATAAAACATCAGACATTCCTTCAGATGATGAGCAGTCGCTTAGATCAAACGAATTGCAACTTGATATTATAGAATAACTATTTATATTTAATACTGAAACAAAACCATCGGAGCTTAAGCCTGGTGAATGTGTCATGGTTTTATTTTTTTAAAATAAAAAATTGATCATGCATTCATCTACACAAACTGCATTACCAGTTCTGCAAAATGAGAGAGCAGATATTCTGGATGTACTTCGCGGCTTTGCATTGTTCGGGGTTCTACTGGATAATATTTTTGGTTTTACAGGCTGGGGCTTCCTTACTCCCTCAATGCGAGAAGCTCTTCCTACCTGGCCTGCAGATGGAATTGTGGGGTTGAGTGAACTTACTTTTATCAATGGGAAATTTTACAGTCTTTTTTCATTGTTGTTTGGCATTGGCTTCTCGATCATTTTAATTCGTAATGAACAGAAAGGGATCAATCCTTTAAAAATATTTTATCGGCGATTATTTTTTCTTTTATTGATTGGTGCCGGTCATTTATTCTTTATATGGGAAGGTGATATACTTGTTCTCTATGCACTTATTGGTATGTTATTGCCTTTGTTCAGAAAATGTTCTGATAAGTCTTTATTGATATGGGCCGCAGTTTTAATAGCTTCTCCCATACTTATTGATATTATCAAAGTATTGTTGCATATAAAGACAGGCGCATTTCTTGATAATATTGCCCAGGGAGTTGATAAAAGAACTGGTCTTCCTACCGATGACGGTTTCCGTACCTACCTCTACAATCATGGAGCTGGCTGGCAAGAGTGGCGCAATTGGCAAGCTTCTGGATTTTTATATCGTTATGCATATATAATAGAAAGCAACCGTATACCGAAAGTGCTTGGATTATTTTTAATTGGATTTTATGCGGGAAGAAAAATGATCTATGCTAATCTGGAAAATTATGTTTCGCTTTTTAAAAAATTACGCCGCTGGGGTTTTATTATTGGTATTCCTGCAGCTATTGCCTGTACTTATTTTGAAATTTTTCAGAAAGAGGTACCTAACCCACTTGGCCTGGGACATACAATTTTTTATGCCTTTAGTGTTGTTCCACTTTGTCTTGCATATACTTCAGTTATTTGTTTACATTGGATAAAGAAGAAAGGGAATAGCAAACTAAAAGTACTTGCACCGTTAGGACGAATGGCATTGACAAATTACCTGATGCAAACAATTATCGGTATTACTCTTTATTATGGTGTCGGATTTGGATTTGGCGGAAATATCGGGCCTGTAATTTTTGTTCCGATCGGTTTAGCGGTATATGCATTACAAATTCTTTACAGTAATCTTTGGTTTAAATATTTTAATTACGGACCAATGGAATGGATATGGAGAATGCTGACTTATGGGAAAAAATTAAAGATCTTGAAAACAAAAAACACATGAGGATAGAATTGATCAGCATACTGTTTATTCTTTTTGCTTGTTCTCAATCCAATTCAAAGAAAACAGTTGATACTGGTAATTTTTCCAATGATAATGTGAAAGAGGAATTGATATCATTAGAAAGAAAGTGGCTGGACGCCGAGTTTGCTTTAGATACAGCTTATATTTCTACACTTATGGACTCTTCTTTCATTGATATTTCGCCCGATCATACTTCAAATAAACAACAAGCACTAAATGGGATGTATAATAATATAAGTGCAATGCGGAGAGACAGTATTTTTTTGGATTCACTGAAGTTTGAAAACGTCAATATCAATGTATATGAGAACACAGCAGTAGTCGCTTTGATAACTCATTCATATAAAAAAAATAAAGGAGTGCCAGTAGAAAAGAGAATGCGTTTTTATGATGTTTGGATAAAACGAAATGGGAAATGGACAGCTGTGTCATCGCAAGGCACAACACTTACTGAGTAAAATAGCAGTCTTTAGTTTTATTTAACCCTGTAAACCGGGTATCTCAAATAATCAGGCTCTATCCATGTAGAGTTTTCATAAACAAAATTCAATTGTGCTCTTCCATTTTTTGCAAAAGCAGTGTCAGCAGCTACCCGCTGATCAAGTTTTGCTTTTACATCCGGATTATTTTTTAAGTATTCAGCAGCAATATCTTCAAATGCATAACCTGAATAGCCTTCTTTTTGTCCAAGAATTGCATCAAAAAAATTCCAGGCAAAATAAGAGTCTGTTGCGGCTGGCTCTAATGTTTCGATTAAGAAACGGTTTGCCAATTGATTCATTGGGATATAATAATCACCTTTTTTAAATTTCACTTGTTTAATAGTAACACTTGTTTTCACATCGCTGTTTATATGATGCATTTCATTTTGTCGTGCGGCTGTTTTATAATCATCGATCCGGTAAACTTCTACTTCAATGGTTGAATCTTTTTTTAGTTGCGTCATTTGCACTTTATTTGCTTTGAGCAGATCGATCACTGTCCACCAACCTTGAGGAATGATATAAGCTTTTGGTTTTTGGATATTAATAGAAGGTTGATAGAAATTATAAAAAGGAACTTCTTTTTCATAAGGCTTACTGCGGTCGTAATACAATCTTCGTTGCCCGGAGACATCACTTGGCTTATAAGCGGCAGTATAACCTTTATAAATTCTTTTTGATGACTGTGAACGATCCAGGGTCCATGCAATTGGGAATTCTGCTTGTGTTTTTACTGTTTGTTTTGTTTGATCTCTTAACTTTTTTATTGTCTCACTATTTTTTGCGGTAAAGTCAATAAAACTTTTCATCAATTCATAGGTTGACTTTACTCGTTGGTCATAAGGTTTCAGCATATGGGTTTCTGAGATAAATGAAAATGTATGCCAGAGTGCTGCATAGCCACTGCTATACCGGGGGCTTTCAAAAAATTCAGGCCAACCGCTATCAGGTGTGTCACCAAATGCATTTACATAGGGAATAAGATCATATCCTTTTTCTTTCATGCTTGCATATAAGTCAGGTTCAAATGTTTTATTCAAATATTCTCCAAGCACACCGCCCAGTTTGCTATGCTGCGTACAGATAAGTGTCATCACATGCTGATAATCGGCGCCATCACTTACATGATTATCTAAAAAAACATCCGGATCGGTTAAATGAAAAATTTCTGCAAATGCTTTTGCTTCTTTTGAATCACATTTAATAAAGTCACGGTTAAGATCAAGATTCTGGCTATTGCCACGAAATCCAAATTCTTCCGGACCATTCTGATCAACACGATAATCAGCACTGCGATTTAAACAACCACCAATATTATAAACCGGAATAATGGCGAGAACAACATTCGAAGGTAGATATTGATTTATCCAGGTTGGCTGCTTTGAATTTTTTTCCGGGACTACATTGAATGGTGGAGCAAATTCTCTCGCTAATAACATACTTGCATCAATACCATCAGGCTCACCAGGATGAATCCCGTTATTGATAAGAATGACTCTTTTATTTTTTTTCCGAATTGATTCAAAGTTGAAATCTTTATCAGGAGAAACAATGACAAGATTAAGCGGATACCCTGCATCAGTCATGCCCATGGTCAACATCTTCACATAATCTGATTTTTTATCTAAATCTTTCCACCAATCTATAATTTCAAAATAGGTTGGAGTTTGTTTCCCCATACTTTTTTCGAAAAGTGTTAAAGGATATTTAGGGACAGTGGTTTTTTGTGCAGATAAAAAATGAATAAATAAAAGACAAATACAACTAAGCAGTTTTCTCATGTTTGTGATTTCAGGGTCTAAATATAAAAAAGGTCTCGCCTTAGGCGAGACCTTTTAAAAAATATATTAAAAGAATTATTTAGCGAGTTTGTTTACTCTTTTAGCCAGCTTGCTTTTTAAATGCGCAGCAGTATTTTTATGAATGATACCTTTCTTAGCTAACTTATCGATCATTGCGACAGTAGTTGGCATTTTATCAGATGCTTCTTTTTTGTCTTTAATCTCACGAAGATCACGAATGGCATTACGTGTTGTTTTGCCATAGTACTTATTTCTTACGCGGCGTTTTTCAGCCTGACGTGCATCCTTTTTTGTTGCTTTATGATTTGCCATTTACTCTTTTTTTTGAGGAAGGCAAAGGTAGGGGTGCATAGGTAAAATACCAAAAGACAAGTAACAAATTCCAAAGAATGCTGAATAGAATTTGTGAACGTACAAGTGAGTGACACTACAGGTGATGCTCAGGGATTTGCAGTCGGCTCAATAATACTCTAAAACCTTCAAAATGACAGCATATTCGGTTTTTTGGCAGATATTTGCAGCCCAGCTCTCTTTGGCCTATTAAAATTGGGAGCA
>VBAS01000218.1:0-13166 GCA_005882975.1 Bacteroidota bacterium
AAGTCAATAAAAAAAATACTGTTTTATTTTTCAGGCGTTTCATCAGTTAATGTTTTATAGATTGAGATTACAGGGAATATTCTTGCTAACAGAGTAATAATTAGCAAGGCGGCTGCCAATGAACCCATCGCAATAGCCCATTCCTGCCAGCTTGGGAAATAATGGCTGTATTTTTCTGGCGCATCATGCTTGGGCAAAAATGGATGAAGCAATGTTGGTGTTACAATAAGATACCGTTTGAACCAAGCACCAATCACTACCATTATCCCTGCAATAAACATTGGTAAAGGCTTTCTTCCTTTCTTAAATAATATGATAATGATAGGAATGATCATTCCAATAAAAATGGCAAACCAGAATAAGGGAGCAAACTCGCCTGCAAATAATTCAGTTAAATGAGCTTCTTCCGGTTTTTTCATTTTGAAAGCAGGTACCAGGTATTCATTCACATTAAAATAGAGATACAAAAGTGCCAGCATCACCAATATTCTTCCCATTTTTTCAAAATGCATTTCAGTTATATAAGCTTCCAACTTATATACACGGCGAAAAACATACATTGCAACTACTACGCCGCCTGCACCAACTAAAAATGCACCGGAAACAAAGTAGGCGCCAAAGTTTGTACTATCCCAACCGGGTCTGTATGTAGTTGCAAATAGCCAGGAAGTAACCGTGTGTATACAAAATGCTACTGGAATAATAACAATACAAAGGATTGTAATGGATCTGTTCCTTATTTTTTCCTGTGCTTCAGTTCCTTTCCAATAGGAGCCAAGCCATTTATACAATTTTGCAAATGGTTTGCCTATCATTTCTTTTGCTTTGATCATTATCCTGATATCAGGAAGCAAAGTGATATACAATAAAAATAAACTGATACAGAAATAAGTGCTGATCACAATTACATCCCACATAATAGGAGACTGAAGACGGCCATGTGTAAATAAATTTACAAGGCGTTCTGGACGGCCCATGTCCACGATAATAATTAATGATGCACAAGTAATTGCTGACACCGCGATCATTTCAGAAATTCTTGTCAGTGGTGTACGCCACTTAACATCGCTTAACCGGAAAATAGCAGTGATGAGTGAACCCACCAGGCTTATAGCCACAAAGAATACAAAGTTGGAAATATAAATTCCCCATGAAGCGTAGTCGCCCATGTTGGTTACTACTAAACCATTTTTTAATTGAAGAAAATAGGCATAAGCCCCGATAAGACATATGATGATCAAAGAGGCGGTCCATATTTTTCCCCTCAACCCAAATTTTTGCGGCAACAGGTCATGGATAACTTTATCAGCAGTAAGTATGTTTTGATTTTCCACAATAAAAAATTTTATGATTTAGATTTCGCTTTAGCTTCTTCTTCATTTTTCACACCTTCTTCAAATTTGAAATTCCTGTTCACCGGTGGCAGATAATAAACACTTGGTTTTGTGCCCAAATCTTCCATTAATCTATAACCTGCTTTATCACGTATCAGATCACTGAAGCGGAAAGTTTCTGTTCCGTTTGTTACAGTATCCTCATACATATCTCCAAAAGAAAATACACCGTTCGGACATGCAGAAACGCAGTGTGGCAATTCACCTTTTCTTGTCATATCAGCACAGAAATCACATTTGCCTACAGTACCTTTTTTTTGAGGAACACTTGTTTCGCAAGAATAATGTTTATGTTCTATTTCAGCTGGCAATGTGGGTTGTTCCCAATTGAATACTCTTGTAGAATATGGACAAGCAGCCATGCAAAAACGGCAACCCACACAACGATCACTATCAATTAAAACTATTCCATCTTGTCTTTTAAATGTTGCATCAACCGGGCAAACTTTTACGCAAGGTGGTTCATCACAATGCATACAGGTAGTAGGCTGCCAATAAGGCGCTGAATGTTCAGCATCCTGCATTGGGTGCACTTTTATCCAGTTTTGCGCATCTTCTACAAAGTGTGCATGATTGCAGGCTGACTGACATTTTTTTAAATTTTTGCAACGGGAAAGATCAATTACCATTACAAATTTTTTTCCTGGAATTCCTCTTCTTGCCTCGCTGTTCGATATTTCTGGCATATGAGGAACAGGTTTTAGTAACGCTTTATCAATTTCAATGATCTCGCCATCAGCAGAAAGCAGTTTTACTTTTTCCCCGGAAAGTGTTACTTGTTGATCATCGGTGACAAAAGGATTTTTATCAGAACAACCAACTGCAACACTTGCCAGCAGGCCGGTCAGTAAAAAATCTCTTCTTGAAGTGTCTTTATTTTCCATTGTATTTTATTAAAACGTTGGTTTATTTTTTACCCAGGTAATAACATCTTTATCAGAAACTTTTACACCTGTTTTTTTGATCTTGCTTATATCTACTTCAACCAGCTTCCCATCTTCCGTTAGCATTTTCGTTGTAGTAGGAAAAGGTGCACATGCTATAGCAACTTTTTTCTTCTTAGGAATAATAAACCTTAGTATAGAGATAGAAGAGAGCACACCTAGTCCACCCCATAAAAATTTTCTTCTTGAGTCTTTTTGATTCGTTTCCATTTCAATATTTTTTATCATAATAAAAACGAAAGATAGTCTTCGTGAAAAAGTGACAACAGTATCTTAGTCAATTTATAATATGATTATTATCACATGCAGACGAAACATTTATCCAGTACAATAAATTATAAAAATAAAAACCGCTGGATCTTCATCACAGCGGTTTGACAAAAGGCGATCCGAAATTATTTTTTAAAAGTTCTCATATAATTCACAATGCTCCAGCGTTCGTCGGCATCTGCAATTTTCTTTTTGAAACTTGGCATATCTTCTCTTCCTTCAGATAATTTGTAAAAGAAAGAACCATCGCTTTGTGATTGAATGTCGGCTTTTGAAAAGTCACCTGGCTCAGTTTTTAACTGCGAAGCTTTGGGTCCATCGCCCATTCCTTTTGCTCCATGACATGATTTGCAATGCTGTCCCCATAACTCTTTTCCGTCCGCAATAGATTCAGCGTTGGAGGCTACGGGATTTTTCATCGTTTTATAATTGTCAGGAACCGGCCATGGTTTTTTCTCCTGGAAGGTTTTATAAAAGCTAGCGCCAATAACTCCGATCAAGACGGCAACGATGATTACGTAAGGTTTCATTTTATTGTTTTTTGATTATTAAAGTTTGTTACCTTTTGAGGAGACTCCCTCTTCAAGTTAAGAATCAAATCTGATATAAAAGTATCGGTACATCTTTTTCCGCTTATTGACTGTAGTAGTTGATCCGTATGATTTTAATCAGGTGATGCCTGTTGGGCTAAATTATGAGCAAGGTCAGGTAAACCTATGCAATCTGTCATATTATTGTCAGGTTAGCTCTGCTAGTTTTGATTTTGAAGTTTTGAAGTTGTTTATAAGTACCGCGATCTGTGAATTATTAAAATAGATTTTATGAAAAGATTTTCTTCCTTAAAAACAGTGGTCATTTTGTTACTTGGATTTCTTCTCTCAATTACAGTTATTCAATGTACTAAGACAGGCATATTAGCTGAACAGCTAAACAGGAATATTTCGCCTGACTCAACAGTATTTGCTGCTTTTTATGATTTTACAAAGATCAGCCCCAGCGATGCCGTTCCTGATTTCAATGATAGCATCGTCAGCAAAGGAGTGCAAAGCATTATAAAAGAGTATTGCGGGATCTCTACATGTCATGGAGGCCCTATCAATCCTAAGCTCTCAACTTATGAAGAAATAACCAGGCTTGTAGTTCCGGGAAATCCTGAAGGAAGCAAGTTGTGGAATCTGTTAACCACAAATGATCTTAATAAAGCTATGCCACCGGTCAATGCAACTCATGAAATGGCGCCAGGCGATAAACTAAAAATCTATAACTGGATAAAAAATGGAGCTAAAACTTCCCCGGATATTGCAGACTTCAGACCAGCGGCTATCCGCATTATTACAACTGGATGCACTTCGGGTAATTGTCATAATGTAGCTACATCTACAGGTTCATGGGCAAGAAAAGGTTTGATCGCTGTTACATCAGCCGATACCACAACATTTGCTTTGATCCGGCCACCAAGTGTAACCTATTATTGCCAGCTATCAAATGTTACCTTACGCAACCAGGTTTGGAATGCATATAAAGACAGTGTAAGAAAGTTTTACAGCGATACAGCTGCTTTTGCAAGTTTCAGACCTTATAAAACATTCAGCACCCCGGTTGTTTCTTCAAGTGTTCGTGGTTCATTAAGCTCTTATGATGATATTCTTTTGGATATTAATTATCCAAAGGGTTTACGAAGCAACAGTACTGTAGTATATAGCAGCAATGGAAATAATTTTTATGTAAAAGGGAATAATCTGAATTCAACAAGTTCACTCGTTTCAAGAATTGATTCCACTATGCTTCTTGCGAATCCATTTACAGGAGTATTCGCTACCTCACACCAGGGAGATATGGCTTATAGTGATGGTGGTCTTACCAGGAATGATATTGCACTTATTAAGGCCTGGTATTTTGCTGATCCTAATATTCCTGATATATGGAAATATGGAATTGGTAATGCCGGTATTTATAAGTATAGAAAATCCGGAACCATCATCAAGAAATAAATTATAAATAAAAAAATACCAGGTATATGAAAAAAGGAATCATCTTAACAACGCTAACAGGATTACTGGTAATATATATATCATCTTGTTACAATAATAAATCCGACATACCAGCTTTACCAAAAGTATCTTTTTTGAGAGATGTTGTCACGGTGGTAACATCAGGAGCTTGTGGCTGCCACAACAATGTAAATGCAAACAGTGCCAGTAACAATGCAATTGCTTTTTCATTGCCGGATACAGTAATAAACGGTTTAATAGTCAGAAGACCTAAATCAGATGCAATTGTGGCCAGGGTAGATACGATCGCAAAATGGGCAAATGATATAATTGGTCACCCGGGTGGTGGCAATGTTTTCCTGACAGAAAATCAAAAGATCCTATTCAGGAAATGGAAAGAACAAGGACAACCTTATGATGGAGGCGAAATAGTATGTGATGTTACCGGCTCTATCAAGTACTCAACACATATAGTACCAATTTACAATGGTACATGTAAGTCTGCAGGTTGCCATGGAGGTCGTGGACCGGTTCTCGATTACAACAGATTGGTCGCTAATAAGAATACTTTATTGGTCATGATGAATAGCGGCGGAAGTAGTGGACACCCCGGTGGAGTGATAGGTTTATCATCCTGCGTTACCAATACTTTTAAAACGTGGATCGTACAAGGACAACCTCAATAGTTTATTACTTAATATAGAAATGAAATATTTATAAAATAAAAAAGCTGACATGAAAAAGATAATCTCACTTTTAGTTTTTGGTTCAGCATTCTTTCTTAGTTCTTTCGGACAAGATAGCCTGGATAATACGCCAGTCTCAAAACCAAAAAAGAAGGTTAAGTCGACTTTTAATTCCAGTCATATAATTAATATGCACAGCGTTGAAATAGTTCCAAAAGGAAACCTGCAATTTATGATTGCACACCATTTTGGCGTAATATGGAATAAGGAGCAGGATGCAGGACAGAACCTGGCCCAGGTGTTTGGATTTAACTCTGGTATTGCACATACCTACCTGTCATTTGATTATTCTCCCACAAACTTTGCAAATGTTGGAGTTGCATTAACTGGCAATTCAATGTTTGAGGGATTTGTAAAATTTAAAATATTGAAACAGGCTGGCAAACAAAACAGCCCGGTTTCAATTGGATGGATCTCGTTAGCAAATGTTGATGCGCAATCAAGTTCCGTAGATACGATAGAGCAAAATAAACTGGGATGGAATAAATTCACTTACATGCACCAGTTGTTCATCGCCCGAAAGTTTTCAAAAACTTTTTCATTACAGATCATGCCGACATATATTCATTATAACATAGTGCCGTACGGAATGGAGAACAGTAATGATATTTTTTCTCTAGGCATGGGAGCAAAATACCAGCTGTCAACAAATAAGGCATTGACAATTGAATATTCACACCAGTTCAATATGTATGAAAACGTAATTACTAAAACGGGGAATATCGTTAACTACGAGCCTGATCTGCTGGCACTTGGTTTTGAATTCAATACCGGCGGACACGTATTCCAATTCTTTGTTGGTAATACAACTGCCGCTACAAACATTGAACAGCTTACAAGGAATACAAACTTTATTAAAGATGGAAAATTTGCTTTAGGATTCAGAATGAACAGAAGTTTTTTTCTTGGGGCTAAAGAATAAGAATTAAAAGGAATCAAAAAAAATGAGATTGAAGAACTTCAATCTCATTTTTTTTAATATGAAATGGGAAATTCATTTATATCGTTCATGAAAAAACCTTTCCAGGCTTTCCCTGTGATCGGGATGTGCAATACTTATTAATGATCTTCCTCTTTGCTTTAAATTCTTTCCAAATAGATCTACTATGCCATATTCAGTGACAACCCAATGAACATGACCTCTTGTTGTCACTACACCTGCACCTTCCTTCAAAAAAGGAACGATCCGTGATTTTCCTTTAGATGTAACAGATGGTAAAGCAATAATAGGTTTACCATCTTCTGATAAGGAGGCGCCCCGAATAAAATCCATTTGACCGCCGATACCTGAATATTGGTACGTCCCGATAGAATCAGCACATACTTGCCCAGTGAGATCAATTTCAATAGCGCTGTTAATTGCTGTGGCCTTGGGATTTTGCCTTATTACACTAGTATCATTTACATACGCAATATCCATCACTCTTATAGAAGGGTTGTCATCCACAAAATCATACAATTTCCGGGTGCCTAACATAAACCCGGTAACGGAACGACCAACATTCAATTTTTTATGACTATTATTAATTACACCTTTTTGTAATAGGGGGATAATGCCATCTGATAACATTTCCGTATGAATTCCGAGATTTTTATGACCCTGTAAATTTTGTAATACCTGGTCCGGGATGCTACCAATACCCATCTGCAGTGTCGCTCCGTCGTCAATAAGAGATGCAACATTTTTTCCAATGCTGATTATTGCCTCATTTACTTTGGAGGAATAATCCACTTCAGGCAGATCGGTTTCATACCATACCAATGAATGTATTTTTTTGACATGCACAAAACCATCACCATGTGTTCTCGGCATTTTAGGATTGACCTGGGCGATGATCACCCTGGAAGTTTCTACGGCTGCTTTGGCTATATCCACTGAAGTTCCCAGTGAGCAGTAACCATGTGAATCCGGCGGTGAAACCTGTATCAAAGCCACATCAATGGGTAAAATATTTTTCCGGAACAACTGTGGTATCTGGCTGAGAAATACGGGTACATAATCGCCATCGCTGCTGTTGACAACTGAACGTGTATTTGCTGACACGAATAAGGAATTAAAGAAAAAACTTTTCCTGTACTCAGGCTTATCAAAATTAATATCACCAAGATTAGTAATACTTACCAACTCTACATTTTCAAGCTCATCATGCCTGTTTTGAAGTTCTTCGATCAGATGTACAGGTGTAGCGGCGCTGCCATGAATAAAAACCCTATCACCTGATTTTATAATTTTTACTGCGTCTTTTGCCTGGCTATATTCTATCATTGCCTTTTAAATTTTTTGGAACAATATTAATTTTTTGTGGTTGATAGTTTTGATACAATACTTCAGAGAAATATTGATTTTTACAATCAATATATTTCAAACCAATCAGATTGGAAAGGAAGAAAAAAGTCAATACTTCAAATTACTTTAAAATAGGATACTATTTTTTTGCCTGACTCTTCTTGCTTAGTATAAAAGGTTTTTCAGTTTATCCAGATTGGCGATTAATATCTTTCCTTCTTTTATTTCAATAAGTTTTTCAGCTTTAAAATCACTAAGTGTCCTGATGAGTGATTCGGTGGCAGTGCCAACATAATGAGCAATATCATCTCTTGAAATTTCGATCGGTTTATTTTCTCCACCGGTATTAAACTTTTCCCGGATATCAACAAGTGCTTTTGCCACACGTTTACGCAAAGAACTGTAAGCAAGATTAAGTAACCTTTCTTCCTTATCCTTTACATTTTTTGTGATCATATGGATAAATTTTGCGGCGATACTCAGATCCCCAAAGATCATTTTTTGAAAATCTTCGCGGGGTATTTGCATAATGTCTGAGTCTTCAAGTATAATGGCGCTGTCGTCGTAGTTTTTATCTTCGATCAAAGCAGAATGACCGATGAAATCTCCTTCACTAAAGAGATCGGTTATGTATTCTTTACCGTCTTCATGTGTTTTATATCCTTTTACTTTTCCTTTAATTACATAGTACAAAAGTTTAGGTCGTTTTCCTTCCTGGTACAGGAATTGTTTTTTGTAATAGGATTCGATGTTGTATTGATCCGCAAGCTGCTTCATTAATCCACTATCTTTTACATCCTTTATGAATTGCGATAAACCCTGTTGCGAAGAAGCATATTTATTGCCAAGTATCTCTGCTTTTTTTAGTCTTATTTCGATCGCATTCAAAAGCTCAATATCTTCAAATGGCTTGGTAACATAATCATCAGCACCCATTTCCATTCCTCTGCGGAAATCGCTTCTTTCTGTTTTTGCTGTTAAAAAAATAAATGGAATGGCTTGCGTAGTTTCATTTTTCCTTAATAAATGAAGAACTCCATATCCATCCAGTTCCGGCATCATGATATCACAAACAATTACATCGGGTTTTTCTTTAATGGCAATATCAACTCCCTTCTTCCCATTTTCAGCTGTAAAGGTTTTGTAACCGGCCAGATCCAGGATCTCTGCTGTATTTTCCCTGATGTCTTTATTATCTTCTATTACGAGAATTGATTTCATGAGTTAATTATTAATAGCGTTTGGGAATGTTATAGTGATAGATGTACCTTTTCCTAATATGCTTTGTAAATTTACAGTTCCATTTATCAGGTCAAGATATCTTTTTACAATATGAAGACCGAGACCGGTTCCCTGTATATTGGTAACGTTCGATGCCCTGTAAAACATAGTAAATAAATGCTCCTGGTCCTTTGTAGAAATGCCGAGCCCTTTATCTGCTACAGTAATAGTGTTTATTTCATTTTCACTTTTTGCTGAAATTGTAATTGGCGAATCCTCTTCTGAAAACTTTGCTGCATTGCTTATCAGGTTGATCAGGATATTTCTTAGCAATTTTTTATCTGCATTTATCTTTTCTTCCCCTTCGTATTTAAGATTGAATTTTTGCCCTGGCTTCAATACTACTTTCACTTCGGCTAAAGTTTCATCGATCATTTCTCTGAGGTTAAATTCAGTGGGATCGGCGTTAATGCGTCCTTCGTCAAGCCTTCCTAATGAAAGAAAATCTTCCAGGATATCATTTAAATGCTTGACCGAATCCTTGATGCGGTTAATATGTTTATCTCTTTTTTCCTGGTCATCTTCTTTTGTATATTTCGAAATGAGTGAAGCTGAGGACAAAACGGCACTGAGAGGAGTTCTGAATTCATGCGACGCCATTGAAACAAAACGACTTTTTATCTCGTTTAACATTTTTTCTTTATCTAATGCTTCATGAAGCTCTGTTTGTGATTGCTCTAATTTCTCAAGGGCTTCTTTAAGAATATGTGTTCGTTCGTCAACCTTCTTTTCCAGTTCAGTATTTAATTTTCGGATCTCAAAAGTTACTTTTTCCTGTTTTTTTACAAGATTTTGTTCCACCTCTTTTCTCAAGGTGATATCAACAATAAAGGCGATCACAAAAAGTTCATTGTTTTTTTTGTAATGGCTCAAGCTGATTTCAACAGGAAATTCTTCTCCATTCTTTTTTAATGCAAAAAGATCTCTGTTGGCACCCATAGAGCGATTAGAAGGTTTTTTATGAAAGCCTTCCCGCAATGCCTGGTGACCAGGTCTGAAAGATCCGGGAATTAAAATTTCAACCGGTTGACCATTCAATTCGTTTGCCTCATAACCAAACATTCTTTCTACTGCAGGATTTACAAGTACTATATGTCCTTGTCCGTTCGTAAGAATAATTCCTTCCGTTGCATTCTCGAATAATGATGTCATGTGTGCCCGGTCAAGCATAGTGTCTTATAAAGATTTGGCCTCAAAGTAACCAATGTCATCATAAAAATAAAATGAAAAATAGATGGGCATCAGACCAGGTTCATTGAAGGTTCATTTATTTCCGTGAATGTTTGGACCGCTTCAATTAGAGGAATTATATTTTCTTTTTTCACATTATCAAAGTCGGTGAGCATTGTTTTTTTCTCAACAGGATCCTTTGTAAGTTTTGCTCCCATTTTAAGCATAAACCTATCCCATCCGGAAAGATTTCTCATGATCATTCGCCCGGGTAAATAATAAAATTGGATATTTTTCAAAATAGCGGGGGAAAGAGATGCTTTATTATAGCTTTCTCTTTTTTCAATTTGCTCAGCAGGTGACCCTGCTACCTGGAAGAAAAAGATCTTTTTATTTTGCAGTACATAAAAATTTTTCTTCAACCAGTCCTTTATTTCAAGTTTGCCAATGTATACACTTGAACCAAGAATAAAATAATCGTACTTTATGAGCTCATTAGCGTGGAACCGATCAGCGGAGGCCGCTGGTAATTGTAATTCTTGTCCTATCCACATTGCATATTGTTTGGTAGCACCGTATTTGCCTTTATAAATTACAAGCCCTTTCATAATTTTTAATTTTAGAATTTAAAAATATTATTGATCTAAGCGGCAGAATTGATCAACGTATGGTGTTTTGCAATTGCAACTTCAGGATGTTGAACGATCTCTGCGTTAACAGAATTAGAGATAAGACAATATTTTTTTGTTTTTTCCATAGCTATTCTTGCTTTTTCAACATCATCTTCATTCCCCACAAAAGCTTTTGGATAGATATGTATGTAGGTGAATTTATATTTACCCTCTACTATTTCTACCTGGCCGGTGGCGCTGCATTCAAAACCTGTATTTTCAATTTTCATTTTATTTACAAATGACAGGTAAGTACTCATAAAGCAACTTGTAATTGAGCTAAGAAATAAATGCTCAGGACTCCATTCGCCTTCAGGACCGCCAAATTCCGGTGGGGTAGATACCGAAAAAGATTTTAACGAGGAGGAACCCACAACTCCAACTTTGGCACCCGTCCAATAAAGTTCTGTAGTAAATATGATCGGCTTATTACTTTTTAAAGACATAATAGAATTCTTTGGATCAAAACTACTACGTCGGCCAGCCACTATTAATGATTTATGTCAAAGTAAAATATGATTTGAACGCCAGGATCCGGGGAAGTACAATTCATTATTTATCCTGTAATAACTCCTGTTCCATCTTAATCGCTTTGGGGAAAAGAATATTGCTTTCAAGATGGATATGCTGCACAAGATCTTTGTCCAGTTCTCTTAGTTTGGCAAATGTTACTTTATGCGTTATACATGCATTGCTCGGTGGAGTATAATTATTGGTTGCCTTTCTTATGTGATGAAGGTTTGAGCCTGTTGTTTCATGTTCTTTTAACATCACCTCTTCAAGTGGTTTTCGTAATGTTCTTATCAAAAGTCGTGCATATGATTCACGATGCTTATGAGCATGGTAGATCTGTTTGATATACGGAAAAAAGATCTCTTCCTCCTGTTTCATGTGAGGAGGTATTTCTTTCATAAAGCGATTAATGATTACCTCTAGAATTGCCAGTTCAGGGTATTTTTCCAGGTGGCCATCCAGGAATTTTCTCGTTTGTTCTTTTGCTTCAGGTAATGCTTTTTTCAGGTAACGATGATGAACGTTCAGAATATAATCGGTTAAAAAATCAAGATCCCAGCTATCAAAATCTATTGCGGCATTTGAAGAAGATTGGTTGACGATCGCCTGGAGTTCGTTCACTATAATTTCAACTCCCAGGTTATTGTTTTGACAAACTATATCAAGCGGCCATTTACCTCCGCAACAAAAATCTATATTATATTTTCTAAAAACATCTGCCGTACGGAAATCGTGTGTTACAATATCCGTTACAAAAGAAGAAGGCTCTATTTTATAAATATTTGAATTCATACGCATACTGCTTTCCATCAATCACTATCAATATTAAAAAGATATTAAAAACTAAAACATGACTTTCATCATCAAAAAAAATCAGTTAACTAACGGTGAGACTTTTAAGAAGTTCACCTTTGCTGTCCTCCAACAGATCTCCAAAAGTGTTTTTACTAAAAACATTTAAATAATTTTTTTTTGCCTCTTCCATTTCATAATGGAGAGGACAGGGGTTTAAGCCATTGCAATATTTGAAGTTCAAAACGCACATACTAAACTGTTCCATGCCATCAGTGATCTCGACTAATTTTATAACTGGTGTACTCAGCGTTTTATCTGCCAGGGAAAAACCACCATAAGGACCTTTTGTAGATCTCAGAAGGCCTGCTTTAACGATCTGTTGCATGATCTTTCCGAGGAAATGCTTAGGCACAGATAGTTTCGTTGCGATCTCTTCGATCTGAACCTTTCGTGGCTCATCCTGCATAATTGCTATATATAATATGCCCCGCAAAGCATATCCAAATGATTTGGATAGAAACATGAAAAAATTTTTCCAAAATTAATCTTGCCATTTTGGTGTGCAGGTGATTAAACTCATCCCATTTTTTGACACATGTCATGATTGTCCAATACCCCTTAAAATACTTTTGACATCCAAATAAGAGCCTAACATCTTTTAATCAAATCAAACTACCTTTAATAAAAATAAAATATATGAAATCTCAATGGCGCTAAAAAAGCAGACGTCACTACAGCCGATCCATTTAAATTCTAAGATCATAACTCTCATTGATATTTATCAGGCAATGAAAAGCTTTGACATTATAACTTTATCCGTGCCATTAAATTGTATCATCAATGGAAGGGTTGCAGGAATATTTGGTACCATATCTTATTTCTCAAGCTGCAAGCTTAATTATACTGATCGCAGCATGGATGAGGACAAGATGGGGGCGATGGCTATTCGCTGCACTGTTTCTTTGGGCATCTGCCACCAATATGTACATAGGGCTTACAGACCCGGATAGTTATTTGGATAATGCACGGTTTGCAATTCCCTTGTACCAGGATTTTATCAATGGATGGTTCAGTCATTACAATCATATCATCATACCCCTGATC
>VBAS01000218.1:13198-17144 GCA_005882975.1 Bacteroidota bacterium
GACAGTTTTTTATTGCTATTGGTATGTTGCTGCATAGTTGGTGGGTAAAGCTTGCATGTATTGGCAGTATTATCTTTCTCCTTAGCATTGCACCTTTAATGGTAGGATCAGCATTTCCTTTTTCCATCACAGTATCTATTGCCGCTGTTATTATTTTGACCGATGACGACAAGAATTATATCTGGAAGAAACAGGCCAAAAGTTTGCTAATTGTATAAAGGATCTGCGTATCTGATAATAATTATTAGAGTGATTGATTAATATCAGTGAAAATTCCAGGTTGCAGGTGGATTTTTGTTGTAAACTAAAATTATGATCGCATCACTTTCTTCTTTGTCGCTTGCCCAGATAGTAAACAATAATCACCGCGCCGCGTCAGTATTTGAAAAATATCATTTGGATTTTTGCTGTAAAGGAAAACGTTCGCTTGAACAAGCTTGTTCCGAGCAGCAACTCGCCATATCGGAAGTAACCGCGGATCTTAAAAATATTTTTACAAAAGACGATCATATATCTATTGATTTTGAAAAAATGGATTTGATCCAACTTGCCGATTATATTGTACAGACACATCATGCCTATGTGAAAAATGAAATGCCGCAGATCTATGCTTATCTGCAAAAGGTAGCTTCAAAGCATAGTGAAAGACATCCAGAACTTTTTAAGATATTTCAAACATTTAATGCCGTAAAAGAAGAGATGGAAGGTCACATGAAAAAAGAAGAATTGATCCTTTTCCCAAGAATAAAGGAACTTCAAAAACTGGCAAATAGGGAAAATGCAAACTTGCAACTGAATATTACTTACCTGCAATCTCCTATTACAGTTATGGAACAGGAGCATGATCATGCTGGCAGTTTGCTGAACGATATAAGAATTCTTTCCAATGATTATACACCACCCCAGGACGCATGCACAACATATCGCTTGAGCTTTGCTGCACTCAAAGCATTTGAATTGGATCTTCATCAGCATGTGCATCTTGAAAATAATATCCTTTTTCCCAAAGCAATTAGTATGTTCAGGGATCTGCAAACAACTGTTTTCAATTAATTCTGTTTATAATTGTGGCGAAACATCAGTTGAACTCTTAAGCATAGCGTTTTTTATACTTAAAAAAAGGATATTTGTATCTGAAATACAATCTAACGCATCCTTTTGAACACTATTTGCGATTTAATTTGTTCAGTGTTAATGTACTTTTTATGAAGAAATATTTGATTGCTATTACTATTGTGTTCTTTACAGTGGAACAGTCCTCCGCCTGTGAGATATGTGGTTGTGGGGTCGGAAATTATTATTTTGGAATGTTACCGCAGTTCAAGAGTCATTTTATTGGGTTGCGTTACCATTATAATAAATTCAATACAAGACTTGTAAGCGACCCTTCGCAATATAGTAACGACTTTTACCAAACGATTGAGTTGTGGGGTGGTTGGAATATTGGAAAACATTTTCAAATGCTTGGACTTGTCCCATATAACATCAATCACCAGGAGTCGGATGAAGGAGTTACCAGTTTAAAAGGGCTTGGGGATGCCATTATATTGATGAACTATAAAGTATTTGAAGTGAATTCGAAAACAGGGAGTGGTAAAAATATCAACCAGGAATTATTGTTGGGAGGAGGATTGAAATTGCCAACCGGTAAATTTGCAATTGAACCAAACGATCCTGATGTTGCATCGGCAGCAAATATGCAACTTGGTTCCGGTTCAACGGATATTTTATTGAACGGGATGTATAACCTAAGAGTTGGAAAAATTGCCATGACCGCACAAGCTAATTATAAAATAAGCGGCACTAATAAAGATGATTATCGCTTTGGAAATAAATTCTCTGCAAACAGCTTCGTTTCGTATGGATTTAATGCAAACAAAACAACCATCAGTCCCAACCTGGGATTACTATATGACAATACTGCAGAAAGCAAATTACAGTCTGCTAAAGTGGATCTTACAGGTGGTTCCCTTTTGCAAGGAGCCATCGGCGTTGAATTTGGGTTTAATAAAATATCTGTAGGGTTTAATGCACAACTTCCAATTGCTCAAAATTTTGCAGAAGACCAAACTAAACAAAAAGTAAAAGGCATGGTACATGTGACCTTTGCACTTTGATATTTCATGCTGTTTGTTTTAAACAGAATCGTTTCCATTTGGAAACGATTTTTTGTTTTCTGATTTATCTCAGTATATAAATTGACAACTGTCATGTTTTTAGAAAATAACAGCAGTTAGTTTTGATATAATTAAAAATTACTAAGCATTAGTAGCAGGACATAAAGACTCTTTCCCATCAACGGATGGGCAATCGTTGGTTTTCGTTTCAATTACACAGCCCCCTGATTCCTCAGAGGGCTTTTTTTTAAACGATTTGATGTAAGTCACACTTATTGCTGACACCACTCATTTAAAAAAGACCACCGCATCTTAATCTTTGTTACCTGTAAACTATTTACACCTTGGAAGATCTATTGCTAAAAGAAACGAAAACAAGAAAGAAGATCGCTACGCAATGTTATCACTGTGGCGAAGCTTGTGATACTTCCATTTCCACCGATGAAAAATATTTCTGTTGTGAGGGATGTAAGTTCGTTTTCCAGCTCTTACAAGAGAATGGACTTTGTAATTATTACGAATTAAGTGACAGGCCTGGTATAAAAGGAAAGGGTAAATTCAGTTCACAACGCTTTGCTTACCTGGATAATGAAGAAGTAAAAAGGAAATTAATTCGATTTGATGACGGACGGCAATGTCATGTAAATTTTTATTTGCCGCAAATGCATTGTGCTTCCTGTATTTGGTTATTGGAAAGCCTGCATACTATTGATACCGGTATTTTGTTTTCCAAAACGAATTTTCAGCGAAAGGAAGTTTTTATTGATTTTGATACATCCAGGATCTCATTAAGAAAAGTTGTGGAACTCCTTGCTTTCATCGGTTATGAACCTTATATCAGTTTCAATGAAGGGGAGAAAAAAAAAGCAAAGAAGATCAGCCGGAAAAAGTTCTTTAAAATCGGTGTAGCGGGTTTTTGTTTCAGCAATATTATGATGCTTAGCTTTCCAGAGTATTTTTCTTCAGGGAACATAGGCCAGGCTGACTTGCAAAATGTATTTTCTTACTTGAATCTCATTTTATCATTGCCGGTATTTTTTTACAGTGCCAATGAATTTTTTATTTCAGCATGGAAAGGTCTGCAACAAAGATGGCTGAATATTGATGCGCCAATTGCATTAGCAATTCTTGTTACGTTTTCAAGAAGTGTGTATGAAATTATTAGTGGCACCGGCGCAGGCTATCTTGATTCAATGAGCGGAATAGTTTTCTTTATGCTTGTTGGTCGCTGGTTCCAGGATAAAACGTATGATAGCTTTTCATTCGATCGTGATTATAAATCTTATTTTCCGCTTGGCGTTACGCTGATAAAAAATGGGAAAGAAGAGACTTCAACAATAAACAAACTACAAAAGGACGATAAGATATTGATCAGGCAAAATGAAATGATCCCAGCGGATGCTGTCATTACAGACGGTGAAGGAAACATTGATTACAGTTTTGTTTCCGGTGAAAATACTCCTTTGCTTAAAAGAAAAGGTGAGTTGGTCTATGCGGGTGGTAAACAACTTGGGGCAGCAATGGAAATGGAAGTGGTGAACCCGGTTGAACAAAGTTATATCACACAACTTTGGAACAATGACGTGTTTACTCAACAAAAAAACCGGGAGAAATCTTTTATTCATCCCTGGAGCCGTTACTTCACGGTAATACTTTTTTTAATTGCCGGTAGTTCTGCTTTGTATTGGGGAATAAACGACCTTTCAAAAATTCTGCCTTCTGTTACAGCATCATTAATTGTTGCTTGTCCCTGTTCACTGCTTCTTTCAGCCACTTTTACTTTTGGTAATATGCTTCGGCATTTTGGTAAAAATAAATTTTACCTGAAA
>VBAS01000218.1:17189-17695 GCA_005882975.1 Bacteroidota bacterium
AATACAATTGTTTTTGATAAAACCGGAACGCTGACACATTCATCGCAGGCAAATGTTGTTTATGAAGGAGACAAATTATCTGCTGAGGAGATCAATATGATTTATTCGCTGATAAAAGAGTCTGTTCATCCACTTAGCAGGATCATAAAGCAGGAATTAATCTCTAAACATTCTGTTCAGCCTTTACGGGTAAATAATTTTAAAGAAATAGCTGGAAAGGGAATTGTTGGATCTATAAATAATAAACAAATAAAACTTGGATCAAAACAATTTATTGAAGGAAACGGATCGACAACTTCACTTTCACAAACAGGTGAAGTATACTTTTCTGTTAATGGAATTAAAAAGGGAGTTTTTAAGATAAGTAATCAATACCGGAAAGGGGTTGCTGAAATGATCAATTCCTTAACGCAAAAAAAATATAAACTCCAGGTTCTCTCAGGTGACAACGCTGCTGAAAAGAATAATCTCGAATCAATTTTTGGTGAGCATGCTATCATTCGCTT
>VBAS01000218.1:17712-21928 GCA_005882975.1 Bacteroidota bacterium
CAGGAAAAATTAAATTTTATTAATGAATTAAAGAATAAGAACTCAAGCGCAAAAGTGTTGATGCTCGGAGATGGGTTAAATGATGCAGGAGCATTAAAGCAAGCTGATGTTGGCGTGGCGGTAAGTGAAAACACCAGTCAATTTACCCCGGCATGCGATGCAATTATTGACAGCCATGAAGTCCGTAAGCTTCATAAGTTCATTCAATATGCACGATCAGGAAAAAAAATCATCACATGGAGCTTTGTTCTTTCAATTCTTTACAATGTTGTAGGGTTAAGCTTTGCAGTCCAGGGATCATTATCGCCCCTGGTCGCTGCCATACTTATGCCCGTGAGTTCGATCAGTATAGTAACATTTGTGACAGCAGCCACATCCTTTTCGGCGAAAAGAAAAGGACTTTAAGCTGATTGACATTGCTCATAGAAATGCCTGATAACCGTCATAGCAGCCCGGAAGATTGAAAAATACATTTGCCTCTTAAATATAAACCAGCGAATGAGTGTTTTAATACTTCTTATTGGTTTCAGTATTCTTATAGCAGGTGGCTTTTTAGTAGCCTTTATCTGGTCAGTTAAGAAAGGCCAATATGATGATGATTATACCCCATCAGTAAGAATGTTATTTGATGATAAGCCAATTGCAGAAAAAAAATCTTCTTTAACACCAAAACAAAAATAAATCTCAATGCAAGCACTGGAAAAATTTCAGTATGACAATAAGATCGTCCGGAATTTCGCTTTCGCTACTATCATCTGGGGCGTTGTCGGTATGTTAGTTGGTCTTTGGATAGCCTTACTTATGGTATTTCCACAATGGAATATAGGTGGCATTGGAGTTGGCAAAGAAACAATCGGTCTTACATTCGGACGTCTTCGCCCATTGCACACCAATGCAGTCATTTTTGCATTTGTAGGTAATGGAATTTTTATGGGAGTTTATTATTCGCTTCAGCGATTATTAAAAACGCGGATGGCCAGTGATATGCTGAGTAAAATACATTTTTGGGGATGGCAATTAATTATTGTTGCAGCCGCTCTTACATTACCGCTTGGGATGACAAGCGGAAAGGAATATGCGGAATTAGAATGGCCAATTGATATTGCTATTACTATTATTTGGGTAGTGTTTGGCTGGAATATGTTTGCAACCATTCTGAAAAGAAGAGAAAGACATTTATATGTTGCTATCTGGTTTTATATTGCAACGTTTGTTACAGTTGCCGTTCTGCATCTTGTTAACTCGTTTGAACTTCCAGTAAGTATTCTTCAAAGTTATTCATGGTATGCCGGTGTACAGGATGCGCTTGTGCAATGGTGGTATGGACATAATGCTGTTGCCTTCTTTCTTACTACACCTTACCTCGGCCTGATGTATTATTATATGCCAAAAGCCGCTAACAGGCCGGTGTTTTCATATAAGCTTTCTATCATTCACTTTTGGGCACTAATATTTTTATATATATGGGCAGGCCCTCACCATTTATTATATACAGCACTTCCGAACTGGGCGCAGTCACTTGGTATTGTTTTTTCATTCACGCTGATTTTTCCAAGCTGGGGAGGTATGATAAATGGTTTGCTTACGCTTCGTGGGGCATGGGATAAAGTAAGAGAAGATGTGATCCTGAAATTTATGGTGGTGGCTGTTACTGCTTATGGTATGGCGACATTTGAAGGGCCAATGCTTTCTCTAAAAACAGTAAATGCGATCAGCCACTTTACTGATTGGACAATTGCACATGTACATGTTGGTGGTTTGGGATGGAATGGTATGCTTACGTTTGGTATTCTTTATTGGCTGATACCAAGAATTTTCAAAACAGAATTATTTTCAAAACGTCTTGCCAACTTTCATTTCTGGATAGCAACGCTGGGAATTATTTTTTATGCAGTGCCAATGTATTGGGCCGGTTTCCAGCAAGCTTCCATGTGGAAACAATTTACAGATGCCGGTCAATTAAAATACCAGTTCATTGAAACAGTTACATACATGAAACCGTTCTATGCCATCCGTTCGTTTGGCGGTTTCTTATTCCTGGTTGGCGCAATAGTTATGATGTATAATTTATTCATGACCGCTAAGAAAGGAAAACTCGTAGCAAATGAAGATGCCGAGGCACCCGCATTGCAAAAAACATTTACCCAGCATGCAGGCGAACATTGGCACCGTAAGATCGAAAGAAGACCAGTTCCATTTCTTATTGCAACCCTGGTAGTAATTCTTATCGGTGGTATCATAGAATTGGTACCGACATTTCTTATTAAATCAAACGTGCCTACAATTTCCAGTGTAAAACCTTACACACCGCTTGAATTGCAGGGAAGAGATATTTACAGAAGAGAAGGTTGCTATACTTGTCACTCACAAATGGTACGACCATTCCGATCCGAAACGGAACGCTATGGTGAATATTCAAAAGCAGGCGAGTTTGTTTATGATCATCCATTCCAGTGGGGATCAAAAAGAACAGGACCAGACCTTGCGAGAGAGGGAACATTGAATTTGAAAAAAACGGACAGCTGGCATTTCAATCACATGGATGATCCACAAGCAATATCTCCGGGATCAATCATGCCTGCATATTCATTTATGCTGGACCACGAATTGGATACAGCAAGTACACCTGCAAAGATCAAAGCAATGCGTACCATGGGTGTTCCTTATGCAGAAGGGTATGAATACAGCGCTAATAAAGACCTGGTGAACCAGGCTGCAAAGATCCAAAGCAATCTTCTGAAAGATAGTATCAGGGTAAAACCCAATGCAGAAATATTAGCCATCATTGCATATCTGCAAAGACTGGGAACTGATACTGAAAAAAATAAAATAGCAGAAAATAAAAACTAATCTATGTTCAAGTTTGTGAAACAATATGCGGAATCAATTGACGGAGTAAATATTTACCCGATGATATCCCTGGTTATTTTCTTCTTGTTCTTTGTTGTGTTGCTTTATTATGTAAAGAAAATGGATATAGCGAAAGTGAACGAGATAAGTAGGATCCCTCTTGATGATAATGAACAACTATCTGACACATTAATCCAAAACAATTTAAAACAGGTATGATCATGAGAATAAAATTTGTATTCCGGATTATTATACTGGCCGCCGCAATGCTGGTTTTCAACATAACAACTTTTGCACAGGGATCGTCTTTACCCACTGGTGGCTTGAGATATTTTCTTTATGGAGCAATTGCTTTTGTGTTAGGTAGCCTTTCATTCGCAATTTATTTTCTTAATCTTAGAAATAAATATTTGAAAGAGGCCAGAATAAGATCTGGTAGGCTGCATGAGCAATCAGGATTGCGTAAATGGTGGAGCGATCTTGATAAAAAATATTTTACAAAGGCAGCATCGCTGGAGAAAGAAGCTGATGTATTGCTCGATCATGATTATGATGGCATTAAAGAATTGGATAATGCGTTGCCGCCATGGTGGAAATGGGGTTTTTATTTTACGATCGTTGTAGCTGTCATTTATATGTTCCGTTTTCATGTTATTAAAACAGGCCCCACACCTCTTCAGGAATATGATAATGAAATGAGGATCGCTGCAGCTCATATGGAAAACTTCAGAAAGAATAGTAAGGAAGCATTTGATGAAACCACCGTTAAACTTGCCGATGCAACAGGTATTGCTGCGGGTAAAAAAATATTTACCGGTACATGTTTCCCTTGTCATGGCGCAAATGGTGAAGGAAATGCGGTAGGGCCAAATCTTACCGACAAATACTGGTTGCATGGTGGAACACTTGGTAATGTTTTTAAAACAATTACGATTGGTGTGCCGGATAAAGGAATGCAGGCATGGGGAAAAACATTTTCTCCAACTGATATCAGAAACCTTGCAAGTTTTGTCTTGTCATTACAGGGAACCAAACCAGCAAATGCAAAAGCGCCACAGGGGAATTTATTTGAACCCGGTAAAGCAAGTGATACCACCGTTGTTAAAAAAGAGTCATTACAAACCAAACCAGCTAAATAATTAAAATTCGCTTGTGAAAAAACTAGATCATGGAAGAAAGAGATTTTTCAGAAATAGTGGAGGAAAAAAAAGAACTCCTTGATCAGAGTTTTCGTGATTCAGTTGCGACTATCAGTAAGCAAGGCAAGCGTAATTATATTTTTCCTAAAAAACCGAAGGGTAAGCTCTACAACCTGCGTACCCTTACTTCTATCATTTATCTTGTCGTTTTCTTTACTCTTCCTTTT
>VBAS01000219.1 GCA_005882975.1 Bacteroidota bacterium
GTATTGATTGGAACAGGGCTGTTATGGTTTGGTTGGTTTGGTTTCAATGCAGGTTCCGCAGTAGGCGCAACACCTTTAGCAGTTAATGCATTTGGTACGACAACAACAGCAGCAGCATCTGCAGGTCTTACCTGGATGTTCTTTGATGTTATCAAAGGAAAAAAACCCTCTGTACTTGGATTTTGTATCGGTGCTGTTGTAGGGTTAGTTGCGATCACTCCTGCTGCAGGTTTTGTAGGTATTCCTCAAAGTATCATTGTAGGTTTAGTAGGAGCCGTCGCTTCAAATATTGCTGTAGCTATCAAACAAAGATCAACACTGGATGATACACTCGATGTGTTTCCATGTCACGGTATAGGCGGTATGGTAGGCATGTTGCTTACTGGTGTATTTGCAAGTACTGCAGTAAACAGCGCTGGTCCCAATGGCTTGTTTTATGGTAACGCGGAATTCTTCTTTACTCAGTTTAAAGCGATGGGTATAGTAGTCCTTTATAGCTTTACTGTTTCATACGGAATATTCAAATTCATCAACTTCGTAGTACCAATGCGTGTTTCTGAACTGGAAGAAGAGCTTGGTCTCGATGAAACACAACATAATGAAAAATACATGCAGGGTCATTTACTGGTTCACCACAACGGTGAAATAAAAGAAACACCCGCAGAAAAACATGTATAATAAAAAGGTACAGCCTGGTTTGAACTTCTGACAAAGTTCAGGGCTGTACCAATTTTAAATAACAATTAAAATCATTACAATGTTACGAAAAATTTTCGTGGCGCTAACCGCCATTACCGTAGGTCTTTTCACTAACGCACAAGTAGCTTCGGTAACTTCAGATACTACGTCGACACCGGCTTCTGGAACAGAAGAAACGAAATCACCAGCACTAATAATTACAGGATCCGCAGATGTTTATTATAAATATGATTTCGCAAAAACAAAAGCAAATACTTACACAAGCTTTACAGGTACACATAACAGTTTTGCATTGGGAATGGCCAGCGTAAAATTTGAACACAAAGGAAATAAAGTTGGCGCTGTATTAGATCTTGGATTTGGTCCCCGTGCAAAAGAGTTTGCTTACACCGATGAGGGAATAACCCAGGCAATAAAACAATTATACATCACTTACTCTCCTGCCGACTGGCTTAAGTTCACTGCAGGTACATGGGGAACACATGTTGGGTATGAGTTACTCGATCCGCAATTGAATCGTAACTATAGCATGAGCTATATGTTTACCAATGGACCATTCTCGCATACAGGTGTGAAAGCTGATATCACAAAAGGAAAACATGTTTTTATGATCGGCATTTCAAATGCCACTGATTTCAGAACGCCTCCAGATGGCTATATCAATAAGAAATTTGTGATCGCTCAATATAGCCTTGCTGCAAGTGATAATATAAAAATTTATCTGAATTATGTAGGAGGTAAAGCACCTGATACTTCAAAAGTCAGCCAGTTTGATGCAGTGCTTACCGCTAAAGTAAGTGACAAATTCAACATCGGCTTTAATGGTACAGTTAACAGCACGCAATATTGGGACGGCGCTAAAAATGTGGATGGCAAAAGCTGGTGGGGATCTGCTTTATATCTCAATCTTGATCCAAAGCCATGGTTTGGTCTGACATTACGCGGCGAATATTTCAATGATGACAACCAGCTTAAGATGTTTGCGTATGCACCAGAAGGTGGTAACATTTTTGCAACTACATTGTCTGCTAAATTCAAAGCAGGCGGTTTTATTTTCATACCAGAATTCAGAATGGATAATGCAAGCCAGGAGATCTTTATTGATAAAGATGGTGCTGGGAAAAAATCTGCAAGTAATTTCCTGATCTCTGCGATCTATTCATTCTGATAATAAAAATTAATATAGAGTGCTTACATCATTATTAAAGGAATTTGAACTTTGTCGCAAGACATTTTCATCATCTTTCTTTTCATATGGCAAGCAATCGTTGAGGCCGTCCGTTTCTACGGAGGGCCTTTCTTTTATTTTGTCGCCGTTTGTTTGCTTACCAAAACATTTATTTATCCCGGGATACTTTTATTGATTCCCGTATTAACTTATATAATTTCAGAATGCAAAATTGAGCATTCCTTTTTCTCCGGTTGTTTTTGCCTCACATAGCTTGCTCCATACTGATAGTTTTCTTATTCATTGTTGCTGTAAATCACAGTTGCTGCCGTACATTTTATTTTAAAATTTATTTACTTTTTTATTGCAGACATAAGCATTACCGGCCCTTGTTTCTACAGGGGCTTTTTTATTTGCCTGGCTGTAGATCTATATTCAGCTTTCGTTGCGTCGCACACTTGTGCTTTATGTTCTTTATTCAGCTTTTGAACCACAGAGACACAAAGGCACAAAGAAACACAGAGGCTTTGTGACTATCTGTGATAACGTGTTTCCGTGGTTTAAATTGAAATTGTTTGAATCACGCAGAATTGCGACCAGCATTAATGATACCAAAAGAACAACGCATTACTAATTTTTCATAAGTTCCCTTTACCGGCGCATTAATGAGTCCTTCTTCCATCTCTCTCACACGGATCATTGAATATTGTTGTATTGTAAGAAGCGGCAATACGATCCTCTCACGCATTTGAATAGATAATTGCTCGATTGGATAATCATCCATCAATTCCGTTTTACCAGATAATCGAAGTACATATTGTTTGGTTAGCTCATATTCTTTGAAAATTATTTGCCATATCTCGCCAAACTTTGGGTGATCTGCAAGATGTGCCGTCAAAGGAAAGAAAGACTTGATCATCGCCATCTCGCAATTATCAAGAAGTGTTTTGAAATATAAAGATTCATTGTAAAGCTTTTTAACAGCAGAAAACTTTCCTTCCTGTTCCAATTTTTGTAATGCCGTCCCTACACCAAAATACCCGGTTACATTTTGTTTCAGTTAGCTCCATGCGCCAACAAAAGGAATGGCACGCAAACTCTTTAATGAAAACTTCGACGATGCTCCACGCTTTGCAGGGCGACTTCCAATATTTGTGTCACTATAAAATCTTAATGGACTAGCATGAACTAAATAATCCGTAAAATCAGGATGATTTTTTAATTGATTATAGGAATCAAAACTTATATCCGCTAATTGCTGAACAATACTTTCCCTGCTTTCTCTATTCTCCTCACGATCTGCTTCTTTATTTTCAAGGATCCCGTTCGATATGCCAGCATGGATCAGTTGCTCCATATTATACTGTGCAGAATCGATCGTTCCGAAGTTTGAACTAACCGTTTGTCCCTGAACAGTAAGCTGGATCTCTTTACTTGAAATATTCTTCCCCAATGATGCATAGAACTTATGTGTCTTACCTCCACCTCTTGCCGGTGGGCCGCCTCGGCCATCAAAAAACACAACATCAATTCCGCACTCTTTTGAAATTGCTGTTAATTCTTCTTTTGCTTTATAGATACTCCAATTCGCCATTAAATAACCACCATCCTTTGTTCCATCACTAAACCCAACCATGATCACCTGGTTATTATTTCTTCTTTTCAAATGCTGTTTATACTCTTCATTGGTATACAATTTTTTCATGATAGAAGCAGCACCTTTCAGATCATCAATGGTTTCGAATAAAGGAACGATGTCTATGTTCAACTCTTCTTTTTTCCATCCACCCAATAAAAACAAACCATATACTTCCATTGCATTCAATGCACTGTTGCACTGGCTAATGATATAACGATCACAACCCTGCACACCATTATATTTTTGGATTTGTTTTATGACCTGGACGGATTCGATAGTATCTTTTTGAATTTCGTCACCGGTCACTAATGATGGATCAACAGGCTGCAGGTTAGAAAGTATTTTTATCTTTTCATCTTCGCTTAATGATGAATAGTTTCCCGGGATCTCTTTTGTTTTTCCCGCAAATGATTCGATAACTGTTCCATGAACAGAACTTTCCTGTCGTACATCCAACGATGCGAAATGCAAACCAAAAATCTCAACTTTATTTTTCAGGTTGTTTACAAGATGTAAGAAGAGGCTATTGTGTTTGTATATTAAAATATCCCTGATCTCATTCAGCGTTTTTAAGATCTCGTTTTGTGTGATGTCAGTTATTTGGCCAGGTACAAAAAGATTATTATAAAGTTTCTTTTCAAGATCAGCCAATAAAACATCTACACCCTGGAAAGTAAGCCTGCGTTTTAATCTTCTTATTTCAAGATAATAGCATTTAATAATGGCGCCACGCAAAGCTTCAGCAACTTGTAGTGTTGTCGGAGCAGTTACAAAGGGATTCCCATCCCTGTCACCTCCTGGCCAGAAGCCCATGCTGATCACGGAATGACCATTAGGTAATGAATCAGAGAAATGATTTTTAAAGAAAGAAGCAATTCTTCCTGCAGCATTATGAAATACCTTTTCCAAATACCAGATGAGACTTACTGCTTCATCATACGGTGTTGGCTTTTGATGTTTAAAGAAAGGCGTTTTACCCAATTGCTGTAGTAAAACATTTACCTGGCTTGCATTATTCTCAGCCAATGCTTTTGAAAGATCATTGATGATACCAAGAACGGGTCCCGGATAAAATTGTGTTGGATGTGCTGTCAATACAAGCAATACATTAAAGTCTTTTAATTTTTGTGCAAGTTTATCCTGTAATTTTTCCTGCACTACTTCTGATTCAAGATGCTTTAAAGTACCAACCCCATTCATATCATTCACTTCTCGAAAAGCAGCATCCTCTAATGCATCAAATAATACAACTTGTCTTTCGGCATATTGAACAAAACGAAATAGGAGATCAAGTTTGTCCTCTTCTTTTAAGGATGAAGTATGTTTATTAAAAAAATCTTCGATGATCTGTTTGGGGCTTTGTTTCTTTTTGAAACCATCTTCACAAACGGAAAGAAATAATGAAAGTAAGATGCCCGTTTTTTCTATGCGATGAAAAGGCAATGAAGTGAATAAACTATTGTACAGTTGAAATTTAACGCCAACAAAATTTCTGAATCTTTCCAATGCTGCCGATGATGTATTACTCATTTGATCAATTCCTTTAAATTTTTATTTAATGACGGCAAGCAAGTGTTTCAAATTTAATTCATTTTAATCTCACCCCATCATTACTCCGAATATTAGAGGTTAAGCCGCCTCTCTCCTTAAGGAGAGGGGATGAAAGTATTTTCCATTAAACAATTTTCATTGAGGGTGAGGTCAACAAAAAAAGCTCTCCCTTTTGAGGAGAGCCTTCGGTATGAAGAGATGTCTTGTTATTCTTCGCTTTTCCCTTCCGTTGTAGCTTCCTCTGCTGTGTCAGCAGTTTTCTTCGTACTACGGCTACGACGAGTTTTCTTCGTTGCTTCTTTGGTTTCACCTTTACCCTTACCATAGATATCATTAAAGTCAACCAGCTCGATCAATGCCATTTCAGCATTGTCACCTGTACGGGCACCGAGTTTAATGATACGTGTATAACCACCAGGACGGCCAGCTATCTTTTCAGCAATAGTGCTGAACAATTCAGTGATCGCTTCTTTATCCTGCAAATAGCTGAATACAATACGACGCTGATGCGTAGTATTTGTCTTTCCTTTTGTAATAAGCGGCTCTACATAAACACGCAAAGCTTTTGCTTTTGCAACAGTTGTTACAATTCTCTTGTGAGTGATCAAAGCAACTGCAAGATTACTAAGCAACGCATCCCTGTGGGATTTTGTTCTGCTTAGATTTTTGATTTTGTCTCCGTGACGCATGACATTTTGTTTGAGGTTTGAAGTTTGAGGTTTAATGTTCCTCTTATACAAACCGGTTTTAAAAATTCGATCGTACCGTGTCAGGAATTACGATCTACTGTCTCATTATTGTTCTGAATGCTGAAGAGTGCGACGCAACAGAAGCTCAATAGTAGCACAACTGCTGGTTACATAATCATCAACTTTCATTAAAAGAACTAATTATTAAAAAGATATCTGTGCCACCTAAGTCACCCCTTTAGGGGGACAGGGGGTTCAGAAATCATCTTTATCCAATCCCAACTTACCCAGGTCCATTCCGAAATGCAAACCTCTTTCATTCAACACCTGCTCGATTTCAGCAAGAGATTTTTGTCCGAAGTTGCGGAACTTCATCAGGTCTTCTTGTTCGTACTGAACTAATTCACTCAATGAATTAATTTTTGCTGCTTTCAAACAGTTGAATGCACGAACAGAAAGATCTAGATCCTCAAGAGGAGTCTTCAGTATCTTGCGGAGTTGCAATGTTTGCTCATCCACCAGGTCTTCTTTCTTCTCTTCTTTATTATCAAATGTGATGTTCTCATCAGTGATGATCATCAAATGCTGGATCAAAATACGTGAAGCTTGTTTTACAGCTTCTTCAGGATGGATCGTACCATCTGTAGCAACTTCCATGATCAATTTCTCATAGTCAGTACGTTGCTCCACACGGGTATTTTCAATTGTATATTTTACATTCTTTATCGGAGTGTAAATAGAATCAATAGGAATATAACCCAGGATCGCATCTTTTGGTTTGTTATCTTCTGCAGGTACATAACCACGGCCTTTACCAATTGTCAACTCGATATCCAATTTAGCAGAAGAATCCAATGTACAGATCAGCAATTCAGGATTCATGATCTGGAAACTTTGAGTTCCTTCACCGATCATTGCTGCAATAAATTCAGAACGATTTTTAATTGACAACATTACCCTTTCATTGCTTACTTCATGATCAACAACTTTCTTAAACCGAACCTGCTTCAGGTTCAGTAAA
>VBAS01000437.1 GCA_005882975.1 Bacteroidota bacterium
ATCCTGTTTTGTTTTGGCGATAATGATACTTATCCTTTATGGTATGTACAGGAAGTAGAAAAAGTAAGACCTGATATCCGCATCATTAACACAAGTTTGTTGGGTATTGATTGGTATATAAACCAATTGCGATATAAAATAAACCAAAGTGACTCAGTGGATGTTATTTGGCGTCCTGACCAGATCATTGGCGATAAACTGCAGTATTTACAATACCAGGCGAATGACAAAGTACCGCAAGATCAATATTATCCACTTTACGATGTAATGAAAAATGTGATCGGTAACCAAACCGATGCAAGATTCTTACCGGTGAAGAAATTCAAGGTTCCTGTTGACACTGCATTGGTAAGAAAAAATGGAACTTTAAATGCAGATGATCCGGCAACAACTGAAATGCAATTTGAGTTACCAACTAACCGCATCGTTACAAGAGATCAATTGATCATTTTGAATGTCATTGCAACCAATCAATGGAAAAGACCGATCTATTTCACATCAACACAGGTTGGAATGGGATTAGGTAATTTTCTGAGAAGAGAAGGGCTTACTTTCCGCCTTATACCTATACAGGCAAAATCTGATGTGAATGCGGGACCTATGTATGAAAACATGATGAAAAAATTCACGAATGGACATGCCGATGTAAGAGGTGTTTACTTTGATGAAGAAAATCGCAGGCATCTTTATACCATCCGCCAATCTTATGCAGATCTTGCAAAAGAATTAATTGCAAAAGGGAAAAAGGATGAAGCGAAAGCAGCGGTGTTAAAATCAGACCAGCTTATTCCTGATATAAATGTGCCTTATGGTATGCCAAGCCGTGTAGAATTGCACAACCAGGCAAGCCTTTCATTAATGGAAGCTGCTTATGAATCTGGCGCTACAGACCTTGCAAAGAAGATCAGCAAAGCTTTGACAAAAGATTTTGATCAGCATTTAGAATATTTTGCTTCGCTTGGTGACATGACAAAGAAACAGCTTGAAGATATACTGATGAATTACAGCCAGCAAAAATTCATGGAACAAATGCAGCAACAGCAAGGTGGCCAACCAAACCAACAGGCTGATGCTTATTTAGCTGCTAATCTTTCCAGGAATCAAGCAGGTCTTTCTTATGAAATGACAAGGGTCTTTAATTTGATGCAATACTTAAAACGTGCAGAAACTGAAAACAACCCGGTTCCAAAAGATACATTGAATAATAAAGCAGACTCTCCTTTATTAAAGTTGAAACCTGATCCCAATAAATTAAAAGGAAAGCCTGATTCTCCAAAAACTAAATAAGTTCGTTAAAAATAAAAAATAAGAAGCCTTCCGAAATCGGGAGGTTTTTTATTTGTGGTTATACCCGATTAAATAAAGTTGTAATTTGGTAAGTGGTTTGAAGTTTGAGGTTTGATGCTTGAAGTTTAGATAACTATTTTATGGCAACTATCCATCGTTTTGAAGATTTGGAAATTTGGCAATTGGCATTTCACCAGACCAAAGATTTTGATTTACTAGTTGAAACAACTCCTCTTGCCAAAGATTACGAACTACGGAATCAAATGAATGCATCATCTGGTTCTGTTATGGATTGCATAGCTGAAGGATTTGAAAGATCTGGGAATAGTGAATTTAAAAATATGCTTGTAATTGCAAAGGGTTCAAATGGAGAATTTAGATCCCAACTTTACAGATGTTTAAATCGCAAACATATTATCCAAGAAAATTTTAATGAGTTGTATTTGAAAAATGACATGTTGGGTAGAAAGATAATGACCTTTATACAATATTTGCAAAAAACTGAGTACAAGGGGCAGCGCTATAAAAAAGAAGAATCCTCAAACCAACCTCAAACTTCAAACCTTAAACCTCAAACTAAATGATCGGTCATCATTTTAAAAAATTTGATCCTAATGATGGAGCCAAGTCGCGGTTTGAACAACTACTGGATATGTTCATGCAGTTACTTACTTATACAAACGGAGATCTTTCTGAAGCATTGAGCTGGATGAATGAACTTGATAAAAAATTTGAATTGACAGATGATGAATATGGCATCGGCGATTTTATTGAGGACCTGAAAGACAAAGGATATATCACCGAGGATAATCAGCTTGGAGAAATAAAGATCACACCGAAAACTGAACAAGGTATTCGCAAAAGAAGCCTGGAAGAAATTTTTGGAAAGCTGAAGAAAACAAAACAAGGCGATCATCATAGTTTCAAACCGGGACAGGGCGATGAATTAAATCCTGAATCAAGACCTTTTAGATTTGGTGATATGATCGAGCAGATCGATTTTACTGAAAGTATACGCAATGCACAGATCAATCATGGCATAGAAAGTTTTAATATGCAGGAAGACGATCTGAGTATCCGGGAAACAGATTTCAAGGCACAAACATCTACGGTATTGATGATCGATATTTCACATTCTATGATCTTGTACGGTGAGGACAGAATAACTCCAGCCAAAAAAGTTGCAATGGCATTGAGTGAATTAATTACAACAAGATATCCAAAAGACACCCTGGATATTGTTGTTTTTGGAAATGATGCATGGCCTGTGGAAATAAAAGATCTCCCCTATTTACAGGTCGGTCCTTACCATACTAATACAGTCGCAGGTCTTGAACTGGCAATGGATATTTTGAGAAGAAGAAAAAATCCGAACAAACAGATATTCATGATCACAGATGGCAAACCAACTTGCTTAAAGATCGGTAAGCGGTATTATAAAAATAGTTTTGGGTTAGACAGGAAGATAACCAGCCGCTGCCTGAACATTGCGGCGCAATGTAAAAAACTAAAAATACCGATCACTACATTTATGATCGCAACAGATCCTTACCTGCAACGATTCGTGAATGAATTTACAGAAACCAATAACGGAAAGGCATTTTTTGCAGCACTTGATAAGTTAGGAGCATTTATATTTAAGGATTTTGAAAGTGGGAAAAGGAAAACCGTTTATTAAACCCCTGTCCCCCTAAAGGGGATCTTAGATTTGATCAGCATTTTTAAATGGAAAAGCTCTTTGATTGGAAATGTTCATTATCCCCCGCTGGCGGGGGAAGCAGTTCCATTCAAAGAAAATTTCAAGTGGGGGTGGATAAAAGATGAAAAGAATTATTGTCGTAAAAGAGTGCGACGCAACAAAAGTTTAATAGAATTACTAAAGCTGGGAACATAACTATGAACATTCAAAACATAAAAACCCTCGGAGAATTAAAGAAAAGCAGCTATCAGCATCGCAGCATAAAAGAAGAGCTTCGGCAGAATCTTATTCTGAAACTGAAAAGAAAGAAAAATACTTTTCCCGGCATTCTTGGTTATGAAGACAGCGTGGTGCCTGACGTGGAAAGAGCTTTGCTGAGCAAACACAACATTCTTTTTCTTGGTTTGCGA
>VBAS01000104.1 GCA_005882975.1 Bacteroidota bacterium
TTCTACTGATGGTGCTGTTGTAAGCAATGGATGTAATAGCTCACAAACCAGAACCTTTACTGCCAGAGATGCTTGTGGCAATACAGCTACAATATCACGTACGGTAAGATGGAGTTCAGGCGTTAGCACTTCGTCCCTTGTCACAGGTGGTACAACTCTATCGCTTGGATGTAATCCATCTACAGCAGACATAAATGGTGCTCTTGGCACTGCTACAGCTACCAATGCATGCGGCACACCAACAGTATCTTCAAGCGATGGTGCTGTACAAAGCAGTAATTGCTCACGTTCTCAAACAAGAATATTCAGAGCAATAGATGCTTGTGGTAATACTGTTACTGCATCCAGAACTGTAACATGGACATCTGATAATACAGCTCCTGTATTTACAACAACACCTGCAAGTGTTGATGTTGAATGCACAACTCCGGTTCCATCATCAGTCGCTCCAACTGCATCTGATGCTTGCGGTACACCAACTGTAACAATGACGGGATCTACTGATAATGCGGCAAATTGTGAAACTGGATTTAATCGTATAGTTACAAGAAAGTGGACTGCCAGAGATGCGTGTGGTAACACAGCTACCTATACTCAAACGATCAGGGTTAAATGCTGTACAGGTCAGGCTGTTTGTACTCTGACACAAGGCGCCTACGGTAATCCGGGTGGTAATATCTGTTTGCCGAATGGAACGACTGTTAACCAAACACAGATCATGATTGATGCATTAACCAATGAGCCAGGAAATCTGAAAGTGTTCGGTCGCCAGGATCTGAACAGGTATTGGGTGGTAAGATTGACTGATGTGAACCAGGGATCAAACAGCAATATCTTTAATATGTTGCCAGGTGGTGGGGCATCCCAGGTGTTTGGAATGGATAATGTCGCAGGTGTTCCTGAATATAATAATAAACCAAGCTGGCCGATAGCACCATTGCTGCCTAGTGGGCCACAAACTGGAAGGATCAGGAATCAGTTGTTCGCTCAGACACTTACCTTGTATTTTAATACAACAATAGCTGGTAGCAATCTTGCTGACGTATCGCTCAATGGTCTCGCTGTTATTGCTCCGCGTAATTGCGGTTCATCACAGCCAGCAGGAGCAGGAGTTCCAACACAGTTGGTTTCTCCAACTATTTCAACTTATCTGTCAACTCACGGATATGCTGTAACAGTCGCTGGATTATTGAAACTGGCAAATGATGCATTAGGTGGTGTGAATGTTAGTCCATTAACGCTGACCGAAATACAGGAGGCAGTGAACAATATCAATGAAACATTTGATGAATGTAAGATCGTGACAGGCTATGTTCCTACAAGTAGCGGCAGTGGTAAAGTTCTCACTAGTAACTCTACCTCATCTCAGGCTTCCATGATAGTAACTGCATTCCCGAATCCATACCAGGAGAATTTCTCTCTCAAGATCAATTCTCCGGTAACCGGACAGGCAATGATTAGCTTTTATACTATGAATGGAGTTAAGATCGCTGAAATGAAGAGAGATGTTGTTGCTTTCAAAGATGTATGGGTTCCTTATAGCGTTCCTGCAGCTTACAGAACAAGAATCTTGTACACCGTTAATGTTGCAGGGTACAATGCAAAAGGTATTGTGTTAAGTCCTAATTGATCTGGTAAAAAGAAAAACTCAGATACTGCAAGTCCCTCGTTAGCGGGGGACTTTTTATTTAAACATCATTTAACCGGGATCAGAGTTTTTATATTGATCTTTTACTAAAAATCAGTTTATTTTAATAATTTACCCCGGTAACAGATCCTTATGGCAAAGAAGAAAAAAATAGAAAAACATATTCATACCAAAATAGTTAAACCAAAAGCAGTTCCTATCCCTAACTGGCATATACCGCTTATTCTTATAATAACATTTATCATCTATATACCAGCATTATCAGCAGGATTCGTTAACTGGGATGATCCTGATTATGTGGGGGGAAATAACTTTTTGATCCGTGATCTGAGCAGATTACCGGAATTGTTGACAACACCGGTACAGGGAAACTATCATCCATTAACCATGTTCAGTCTTGCGTTAAATTTTGCTATTAGCGGAGAAAATGAATGGTCGTATCATTTGTTTAATATTATTTTTCATCTTATCAATTGCTTTCTCGTTTACAGGCTTGCTTATTTACTTTCCAAAAACAATCCTCTTGTAGCATTGGTTACATCGCTTCTTTTTGCTATTCATCCTTTGCATGTAGAATCAGTTGCGTGGATATCGGAAAGAAAAGATGTTTTGTATGCGCTCTTCTTTATTGCAGGACATATTAGTTATACCAAATACATTGATACCTCATCAAAAAAACAATATTGGCTCACTTTATTATTTGTCGTTTTATCATTAATGTCAAAACCAGCGGCTGTTATCTTTCCCGTTTCGCTATTCTGTATAGATATTCTAAGAAGACGCCAATTCTCTTTTAAGCTTATTACCGAAAAGATCCTGTTTTTTATCCCGGCAGTTGGTGCCACCGGGGAAGAATATTTCGGTCTTGCTAAAAATATCCTGTTCGGATTTTATGGTATCATGATGTATTTCGTCAAAATGATCATTCCGTTTAAACTTTCAGCATTTTATCCATTTCCTCCTTTAAATGAAAAACTATCTGCTGCTTATTACGTAGCTCCAATATTCGCATTGTTACTTGCCGCTGTAACTTACTTCAGCTGGAAAAAATACAGATTCGTAGCTTTTGGTATTTGCTTTTATATTGCCAATCTTTTATTGGTTCTGCAAATTTTTTCGGTCGGTAGCGCCGTTATTGCAGAACGATATACCTACGTTCCCTACATTGGTTTATTTTTTATTGCAGGTTATCTTTTGGACAGATTTGCTAAAGGGAATTTGACAAAAGCGTATGCGGTTCTTGCTCCTGTTACAATTATTTTTTCAGTATTATCTTTTTTGCAGGTACGAACATGGAAAAGCGGGGAAACACTTTGGGACACTGTGATCAAAAATCAACCTTGCTCAAGAGCATACAGTGCCAGAGCTACACTTTTCAGAAGAGATGCAAACCAACTTAAAGCAGAAGCGGACCAGGCTAAGAATGCAAAAAAAGAACAGGAAGCAAATTTAAAATATGCAGAAGCAAACAAAAATTATCAGCAGGCAATTAATTATTATACAGAAGCTGTTAAAATAAATGCGATCGATCATGAATCATATAACAACAGGGCGAACATCTATATGGATCTGAATAACTTTAATGCCGCTATTTTAGATTATAAGCAGGCATTGGTTGTAAAGCCCGATTACTACGTCGCGTTGGATAATATGGGAGCTTTATATGCACGAAGAGGGATGTTTGATTCTGCTCTTTATTATTTTTCTGAAGTACTTCGGCAAAAACCTGACTACAAACCAACATATAGCAATAGAGCCATTACTTTTATGAGTTTAAAAAGATATGACGAAGCCATAAAAGACTGGCAGAGATTCTTAAGTTACCAACCAAATGATGCAGATGTTACAAATACCATTGGTGAATGTTATCGTATGCTGGGCAAGAACCAGGAAGCTTTAGGATTTATTAATACAGCTATTCAATTAGATCCTCAGCCAGCTTTTTTTCTGAATCGTTCATACACTTATAAAAATCTTAATAATATTGACAATGCCCGTAATGATGCATTGACAGCAAAGAAGGCGGGCATTCAACTGGATGCTGCTTTTGCCGCATCTTTAGGAATTCAATAGATCAGAGTTTTAACAGCTGTTTGTAATTATCAGGTATTGTAATATTTTTTTGAACTGCAACTCTTACATCAGCCTTTGCCAGATCAACTTGTCCTAACTGATAATAACAATATGACCGGTTAAGATAATAATCGCCCTGCGGATTTATCTGGATGGCTTTTGTGAAATCAGCCAATGCCTCATTATACTTTTTATAATAATTAAACAAAAGGCTTCCCCGGTTGTTAAGTGCAAAATCTGTATTGGGATTTATTTCAAGACATTTATTAAAATACAATATTGCGGAGTCCGGTATATTGAATCGCTGATAAACGGCGCCCTTTGTATAGTACCCTAACCTGTTCTTTGGCTCTAATTTTATCAATGAACTTGCGTCTGACAAAGCCAATGAATCTTTATTCAACCGCAAATAAATATTCTGCCTGTTCTCATAAGCTTTTGCATGGTTTAATGGCGTCTTTAATGCTTCATTACAATCCTCCAATGCCCTTTGCAATAGTTCATTTTGCATTCCCTTGTTTTCAGGTGCTGAAGAAATTCGTATCAGGTAATTTGCACGATTTGTTCTTGGTACCGAGGAGTTGGGAAAATGATCCAACACATTTGTCCAAAGTGTATCACTGTCTTTCCAAACTTTTGTCCGCTGAAAAGTAATTATTCCAAACACCAATATCACAGCGCCTGTTATTCCCCATAACAAAGTTTTATTAATAGTTGCGGAATATTTATCCAGCATCATTCCAATAAAAAAAGCCATTCCAATATAGGGAACATAGGTATATCTCTCTGAGAGCAAGGTGCCACCGATAGAAACAATTTGTAACACCAATGCCAGGTTGATCATAAAAAAGAAAAAACAAAACACAAGAAGTTTATCTTTTCTTTTAAACCAGATCACGGCTAACAAAGCCAACATAAACAAAGGAGATAACATGATCGGCCACCCTAAACTCTTTGTCATTGGAAAAGGATGAAATGCCGACAAGGGATATGGAACAAAAAAACGGACGACGTACATCATACTTGTATAGGTAGCAAAAAAGAATCTTGCCCACAGAGGATAAAAATCTAACCCAGCAATAGCTGTTTTTGACTGAAGCTTGACTGTGATAACAGCAAAGAGAACTGAGACAAGCAGAAAAGGAATTTTTTCAACAATAACCTTCCTTGTAAATTTTCGACCATGCCAATAATCAAGTAAGATCAGAATGAATGGCAAAATGATAGCAGCTGGTTTGGACAGGATAGATAAAGCAAAAAATATGAAACAGTAAATAAGGTTTTTATTTTTTTTATTAGTAAGAAAATACCAATACTGATTTAAAGAGAGTAAAAAAAACAAAGTGTATAATAGGTCTTTACGTTCAGACACCCACGCAACTGATTCAACATGCATTGGATGAATGCCAAAAACAATTGCAGTAAAGGCAGCTACCCAAAATCTTTTCCCGGATATAAGCCAGATGAAATAAAAAACAAGTCCGGTATTTATAAGGTGTAATAATAAATTTGAAATAAGATAAGAGGATGCATCAAGCCCAGTCATTGCATAGTTTGCAGCGAGGCTTGCAATTGTTATTGGATGATAATTTGAAACAACAGGCTTACTGAAAATACCTGCCCAATCAGGTCCGCGTAGTAAGGCATTTTGAACAACATAATATTCATCATCCCAATTGGTGAGTTGGTTTTTTAGCATTGGGAAAAAACAAATAACCGTAAATATTAAAATAGGAAGTATCCATGTCAGCAGAGTTTTTCCATTCCCTTTTGTTTTAACAGGTTTACTTACGGGTTTGGACTGTACAGTACCTGTTTTGGCTGATTTGATCTTCTTCTTTTTACTCATCTAAGAAATATTATTTATCCTATATCAATAAATCATTGGAGCTTCTAGATTATAACTGTAAACTGCTCTTATAAGCTTCGGGAATTATAAATCCTTTCTGCGCGGCTATTAACGCATCCGATTTTGCTTTTACAACATCTCCCATCCGAAAATAACAATTCGAACGATTAAAGAAATATTCTCCTTTAGGATTTAATTCGATTGCCCTCGTAAAATCAGCTATCGCTTCATTATAACGCTGAAATTTATTATACAAAAGGGTTCCCCTGCTGTTCAAAACAAAATCGGCATTAGAATCTGCTTCAATGCTTTTATTAAACCAAAACAAGGAGCTATCCTGCCGGTCAAATCGCATATAAGCAAATCCTTTAGTGTAAAAAGCCTGGCTGTTGGATGGATCCAACTTAAGCAATGTTTCAGCATCGGCCATTGCCAAAGAATCTTTCCCCAGCACCAGGTAAATATTTTGACGATTTACATACGCCTTAACGTGAGTGGGTTTCAATTTTATCGCCATGCTGGATTCTTCCAATGCCTTGTTCAACAATTCATCTCTCCGGGATACATAAGCAGGTAACGCAGCCATTTTTCTAAGGTAATCGGCATGATTTGATCTTGGCGTAGCAGCATCAGGATAGTGCTTTACAACATCTGCCCATAATGTATCTCCATCTTTCCAAACTGTTGTTCTTTGAAATGAGATAATACCAAAAATAATTGCAATGATAAAAGGGATAGCCTTAATGAATGTGGCGGACTTCGAATCAAGGTATTTACTTAACCACATACCTGCCAAAAAAGATAAACCTATATATGGAACGTAAGTATATCTTTCAGAAACAATAGTAAGTCCAATTGACACGAATTGCATTACGAGCAAAAGATTAACAATAAAAAACAATAACGAAAACACAACTAGCTTATTTTTTCTTTTTAACCATAAAAAGATCATCAGTCCAATAATAAATATTGGAGACAACAGCACAGGCAATCCAAGTGCATTAACAGAAGGATAAGGATGAAACGCCGACAGCGGATAAGGAACAATGAATCTTAACGTATAGATCATGACAGTATAACAAGCAAAAAAGAACCGTGTCCATAAGGGATAGGTATCAAATCCTACAATAGCCTCAGCGGATTGCACTTTTATAGTAATAAACCCAAAGAGCAATGAAAATATGAGGAAAGGAATTTTTTCAGTCCATACTTTCCAGGTAAAAGACCGGCCATGCCAATAATCCAGCAAGAGCAATACAAAAGGTAGAATGATTGCTGCTGGTTTCGACAGCAGGGACAAAATGAAAAATGTAAAACAATATAAAAGTTTAGAACGCTTGGCAGATTCAAGAAAGTTCCAGTATTGAAGCAACGCCAGTAGAAAAAAACATGTGTACAAAACATCTTTCCTTTCCGATACCCATGCTACAGATTCCACATGCATCGGGTGTATACCAAAAATGAGTGAAGTAAATGCTGCAACAAAGATATTTCTCTCTGAAATTTTATAAATAAAAAGAAATACCAGTGATGTATTAAGGATGTGCAACAACCAGTTTACAAAATGATAAGAAAAAGGATCCATACCTGATATTGCATAATTAAATGCAAGCGTCAGCATTGTAAGAGGATGATAATTATAAGCAGATGGACGGGTAAAAATAGCTTGCCAATCGGGTACTTTTATTATTGAGTTACTGGTGACATAAACATCATCATCCCAGTTAGTAAATCCATTATTGAGCATCGGAATAAGACATAAACCTGTTATTGCCAAAACCCCAAATAACCATAATAAAAAGGATCTATCCTTTGCCGGTTTCAGGCTTTCAATTTTTGTTGGAGGTTGATTTGCTTTATTCTTTGCCTTTATTTTAGCCTTTTTTTTCATTCGGATCTCGATGCGATCAGCTTATTTTAATTGTAAAAGGGATTTATAATTATCTGGTATAACAGCACCTCCCTGGCTTGCTCTCAATGCATCCTCTTTAGCATTCTGCATATCTCCCATTTTATAATAGCAAATAGAACGATTAAGAATATAACTAGCCTGCGGGCTTATATTAATAGCTTTATTAAATTCATTAAGAGCTTCATTATATTTTTGGAATGAATTCATATAAAGTGAACCGCGGTTATTAATTGAGCGATGATCATCAGGCTTTATCTCTATACATTTATCATAATCGGCTAGTGCTTTGGCAGGTTCATTCATTTTATAATAACAGGTTGCTCTCATATCATAAGCAATACGATAATTCGGTTTTAACCTGATAAGTTCATTTGCGTCAGCCAAGGCCTCTTTGATTTGTTGCCTGTCTAAATACATCAAACCGCGGTATTCAAATGCCGGCGCATGATTGGGTCTTACTGATAATGCAATTGCGCAATCTTCAAACGCAACTTTATAAATGCTATCAGCGTAAGGTTTTTGATCAGGACGCAGCGCAAGCTTTGAAAGACAATTTGCCCTGTTTGTTCTTGCATAAGGAGCCCTCGGATAAGTTTTCAATGCATCCGTCCATAGGGTACCACTGTTTTTCCAAACTTTTGTACGCTGAAAACTTATTATTCCGAATACAATGATCAATACTGCCCCAAAGACTAATGATACTTTTTGCGGAATAAATTTTATACGATTTGCCAGCATAGCAAACATAAATGCAAGACCTATATAAGGCACATAGGTATATCTTTCAGACACGATGGTAAGACCAATAGAAATAATTTGCAGGACAAGCAATAGATTGATCACATAAAAAAATATTCCAAAAACAACAATTTTATTTTTACGCAAAAGCCATAAAGCAACCAATAATGCAACTACAAATATGGGTGAAAGATAAATCGGCCATCCGGCAAAATTTGTTATTGGAAATGGATGAAAAGCAGATAATGGGTAAGGAACAAAAAAACGAACGAAATAAGTCATCAAAACATAGCAAGCAAAAAAGAACCTGTCAGTGATCGAAAAAATACTAAGCCCTGCCATCGCCGATGAACTTTGAATACTCACAGTGATGATGCCAAATACTATTGAAAGCACCAGGAACGGTATTTTAAATGCAATATTCTTTTTAAGACTTTGCCCATACCAATAGTCCAATAAAAAAAGAACGAAGGGTAACACGATCGCCGCCGGTTTTGATAAAAGCGATAGAACAAAAAATATAAAACAAAAAACGAGATTCTTCTTTTTTGCCTTAGTTAGATAGATCCAGTATTGAATCAGTGAAAGAAGAAAAAAGAATGTATAAAGAACATCTTTTCTTTCGGCTACCCATGCCACCGATTCTACATGCATTGGATGGATGCCAAATATAAGTGCAACAAATGCAGCAATGACCTTATTTTTTCCCGATATATTCCAGATAAAGTAAAATACTAGTAGTGTATTAGCAATATGAAATAAGTAATTTACCAGGAGATAAGAGAAAGGGTCTAGTCGGGAAATGGCATAATTAAAAGCATAACTGAGAATGGTGAGGGGATGATAATTGCCTAATACCTGTTGCGAAAAAATGCCTTTCCAATCAGGGCCACGAAGCAGCGGATTGTTTACTATATAAAATTCATCATCCCAGTTTGTAAATTCATTTTTTAGCATGGGCCATAAGCAAACCGCAGTGAGCACAGCTACTAAACAAAACCATGGCAGTAAAAAGTAATCTCTTTTTTCTTTTGGTTTCTTTTTTGGTGTAGAAGGATGTGATACCGGTCTTTTCGACTTAGGTAGCTTTTTACTTGCCATAGTGATTGAATAAAATGATTATTCTCTGAAATCCCAAATTAAATAAATATGATGGATTAACATAATAGCTTTAGTGTTAAGCCGCTAACCAGTCAACCAGTCCTAACCCTCATTTGTAGCTTTGCGGATTCTTTTATATTTTACCGCCTCAAAATCAAACATCCTATCCATGAAATACTCCATTAAAAATCACAAGGAAGGATGTCGAAAAAATATAAAATAAAGAAGAAGATCGCCGTACCCGAAAGATCTTCAGAAAGCAAACCAGCCCAGGTAGCTGGCCCTGCAAAGCCAAAGACAGCAAGCACTCTTATTTTATTTGATAGAAAAACTAAAGTGTTTCTTTTCATTTTACTATCAGTTTACCTCCTACTTAGTTCTCTAAAAATTCATACTTCAAATATTGCTAATTGGGATCTTTTTTTTGGATTGGAGAAATCCGAATCCGTCCTTGCCGGCAAGCCAAGATTTATTAGAATGGATGAATGGATGATCAGTTCAACTGGTGCAATTGGTCAGTATAATGCGGGCATGCCACTAAAGAATGGATCCGTAGGAGAATTAAATGCCCCCGTTGTTTGGGGACTACCCGTGAAAGATGTTAGCACAATACTGCGACCTAATCTCTGGTCATATTTCATTTTTGATGTAGAAAGAGCATTTGCTTTTTCGTGGAATTTCAATATTTTCTTTTTTCTCATCAGCACATTCCTGCTTTTTATGTTGTTGACAAAAAATAATTTCTGGCTTTCGGTTACAGGGACATTTTTTATTTTCTTTTCGGGCGGGTTGCAATGGTGGTCTTATTTTATTGGCAACTATATGCTTTACCTTAATGGCTTGTTTATATCATTCGCTTATTTGCTTTACAATAAAAAGCGAGGGCCTATGATCATCGCTGGACTGGTTTTTATTTTAAGCGCCTATGGTTTTATTTTTAACCTATACCCGCCTTTCCAGGTACCGCTTTTATATTTATACCTTTTTCTTTTTGCCGGCTTCTTATTGCAACGGAAAAATTTTCAAATAATTAAAGAAAACT
>VBAS01000105.1:0-3362 GCA_005882975.1 Bacteroidota bacterium
GGGAATTCCGGTTTGGATCAAAAACACTTTTGCCCCGGAAGATGAAGGAACATTGATAGAATCTGTTTCTACAAAAAATGGAAATATTGTACGAGGTATTTCAAGTATCAACAATATTGTGTTGATCAGTTTGGAAGGAAGCGGCATGATCGGCATTCCGGGTTTTTCAAAAAGATTATTTGAAGCATTGAGTAATGAAAAAATAAATGTTATTCTCATCACACAAAGTTCATCGGAGCATTCGATCTGTGTAGGTATTGATGCAACATCTGCGCAAAAAGCAAAACAAGCAGTTGATGCAGCTTTTGTAAATGAAATTGCTTTACAAAAAGTGGAGCCCTTGAAAATTGAAACCGATCTTTCAATTGTTGCATTGGTAGGCGAGAATATGAAAAGTCATCCCGGTATAAGTGGTAGAATGTTCAGTGCAATGGGAAGAAATGGGGTCAACATTCGTGCTATTGCACAAGGTTCTTCAGAAAAAAATATTTCTGCAGTGATCGCTACAAAAGATGTAAAAAAAGCAATTAACGTTTTACACGAAGAGTTTTTTGAAACAACTTACAAGCAGGTGAATTTATTTATTGTAGGTACCGGGAACGTTGGAAAAAAATTATTCGGACAATTACATAAGCAGCTTGAATTTTTGCAAAAGCAAATGAAATTGGTTGTCAATGTAGTTGGCATTTGTAATAGCCGGAAAATGGTGATCAATGAAAATGGCATTAACCTTTCACAATGGGAACAAAAGTTAAGTGAAGCTAAAAATGCCGATATCCAGCAATTCATAAACGAGATCATCGAACGAAATCTTCGCAATTCCATTTTTGTGGATATAACAGCCAGCGATCTTGTTGCAAATGTTTACGAACAATTATTAAGAAAAAGTATTTCAGTTGTTGCATGTAATAAAGTAGCAGCATCTTCTGCTTACGATAATTATCAAAAACTAAAAGACATTGCAAGGGAATTCAATTGCCATTTTCTTTTTGAAACAAATGTGGGAGCAGGTCTGCCTGTCATCGCTTCATTAAATGACTTGCTGAACAGTGGTGATAGGGTTCATCGTATTGAAGCGGTACTTAGTGGTACACTCAATTTTGTTTTTAATAATTATGATGGAACAAGAAAATTTGCCGATGTTGTAAAGCAGGCGCAAGATGAAGGCTATACAGAACCAGATCCACGACTTGATCTTAGCGGTACTGATGTAATGCGCAAGATCATGATCCTTGCGAGAGAAGCAGGTGAAAAAATAGAAATGGATGAGATCAGTAATAATTCCTTTATGCCCGAATCATGCATGAAAGGATCAGTGGATGATTTTTATTCTGCAATGGGAAAAGAAGAGGATCATTAAATGCAGCAGGATGCAAATTAAAATTTGTTGCTTCTTATAACGAAGGCAAAGCCTCCGTTGGTTTGCAGCATATAGACCCTAAGCATGATCTTTATCACTTGTATGGAAAAGATAATGTAGTATTGTTTTATACTGATCGCTATAAAGAACAACCAATGGTGGTGAAAGGAGCAGGCGCTGGTGCAGAGGTTACTGCCAGTGGTGTGTTTGCCGATATTTTAAGAGCAGTAAAAATGTAAGATGAAAACTGTAACAGTACATTCTCCCGGAACTGTAGCAAATCTTGTTTGCGGCTTTGATATTCTTGGCCTGGCATTGAATGCGCCTTATGATGTGATGATAGTGAAACTGCTTGAAGAGCCTAAAGTAATAATTCATAATAAAGACAATTTTAATTTACCAACGGAGCCGGAAAAAAATGTAGCAGGTGTTGTATTGTTATCGATGATCGAAAGGATGGAGAATAAAATTGGTTTTGAAATTGAAATTGAAAAGCACATAAAGCCCGGTAGCGGAATAGGAAGCAGTGCAGCAAGTGCTGCTGGGTCAGCAAAATATTTTTTCAAACGACGAGTTGGTACAGTTTGCAATGAATGGAGAAAAACTTGCATCAGGAGTAAAGCATGCAGATAATATTGCTCCTTGTATTCTTGGTGGTGTAAGCCTGGTACGTTGTATTTATCCGCTCGATATTATTTCTATCGCATCACCTGATCTTTTTGTTACGGTTGTTCATCCACAAATAGAAGTAAGAACTTCCGATGCCAGGCAGATACTTCGCCAGCAGATATTATTAAAAGATGCGATACGCCAATGGGGAAATATTGCCGGGCTTGTAACAGGGTTTTTAAAAAATGATCTTGATCTTATCGGCCGATCACTCGAAGATGTCATCATTGAGCCGGTTCGCAGTATTCTTATTCCTGGTTTTGATGAAGTGAAAACTAAATGTAAAGAAGCCGGAGCACTAGGTGGCGGCATTTCTGGTTCTGGTCCTTCAGTATTTATGTTGAGCAGGGATGAAGCAACAGCAAAAAATGTAGAATCAGTTATGAAAGAAGTGTATAATAAAATAGGCATTGATTACAATACATATGTGACTACTATTAATAAAAAAGGAGTGGAGGTAATTTCCAATTAATAATTAAAAATTAATAGTTCTTGAAATACTATAGTACGAATAAAAATTCTGTCGAGGTTTCTTTCAAAGAAGCAACAATCAAAGGACAGGCACCGGATAAAGGACTTTATTTTCCTGAAACGATCCCACAAGTTGAAAAAGATCTGATCGATAATATTGAAAATATCTCAAATGAAGAGATCGCTTTTCGGGTTATAAAACCCTATGTAGGAGATGAAATAAAAGATGATGATCTATTTAAAATAGTCACCGAAACAATAAGCTTTCCCATTCCGCTTATAAAAGTCACCGATAATATTTTTTCGCTTGAGCTTTTTCATGGACCGACACTTGCTTTCAAAGATGTGGGTGCAAGATTCATGAGCCGTTGCCTGGGGCATTTCATCGGTCGGGGCGCTGAAAGCGACCTGACCGATAATAATAAAGTAACAGTTTTAGTTGCTACTTCCGGCGACACCGGCGGCGCAGTAGCAAACGGATTTTATAATGTTCCCGGTGTAGATGTAATTATTCTTTATCCATCCGGCAAAGTGAGTGCTGTGCAGGAAAAACAACTGACAACGCTTGGAAAAAACATTCATGCAATAGAGATCGAAGGGAATTTTGATGATTGCCAGCAAATGGTGAAGCAGGCATTTGCCGATCAGGACATCAATAAAAAATTATTTCTCACTTCGGCAAATTCAATAAATGTTGCTCGTTGGCTGCCACAGCAGTTCTACTATTTTTTTGCTTACAAACAGTGGGCTGATAAAAAGCATTCACCGGTTATTTCTGTTCCAAGTGGAAATTTTGGAAATATTTGCGCTGGTATTTTAGCAAAACAATCTGGTTTACCAGTTCATCATTTTATTGCAGCCT
>VBAS01000105.1:3433-10322 GCA_005882975.1 Bacteroidota bacterium
TTCGCATTCTCGAGATCTTTCATCATCAATTTCCTGACCTTGCTAAAAACCTTTCTTCATACAGCATCAGCGATGAAGAAACAATGGCAACCATCAAAGAAGTATACGAACGATCAAATTATTTGTTAGATCCTCATGGTGCTGTTGGTTACTTATCACTTAAAAGATTTCTTGAGAAACATCCGGGCAGAAAAGGGATCTTTCTTGAAACAGCACATCCTGTAAAGTTTCCCGATGCAGTTGAGGAAGCGACATTGACTAAAATTAATATGCCTTTATCTTTATCTTCGATAAAAGCTGAAAAGAAAAGTGTTAAGATGAAAGCCTCATACGAATTATTTAAGATTTTTCTATTGGATTAACCAACATTTCAGCATTTATTTTTTCACAATTTTATTTATCAGGTTTTAAACTTTTCTATTGGTAAATCCATGCATTGCTGATGTATCTTTGCAGAGGAATTTTTATGTATGCATGATATAGAACCTTTTTACAACTGGCAACATATTTATATAGCTGAAGAAGATCAGCGATCACCTTTTTACGGTCTAACTCATTCCGAGTTTGAGTTCACACAAACAGTTTACAATTATTATATACATCCGCAATGGGATGAGTTTGGGAGCCGAACACTCTATATGAAAGTTTTGATAGCTGATTATGACGAAAAATATGCTATCATGGAGTTAATAGGTGAGTGGAACGATGCGATCGAGAACGATATAATGATCCTGAAACGGGAAGTGATCGATGTGTTTGAGTTGCAGGGTATCAATAAATTTATATTGATCGCAGAAAACGTGCTGAACTTTCATAGCGGCGACAGGGATTATTATGAAGAATGGTATGAAGAAACTTCAGATGAGCATGGCTGGATCGTGGTGTTGAATATGCCGGAAGCTACACAACATGATTTTAAAAAGGCAAGGCTAAACCGCTATCTCGAATTAATGGAAATTCCTGAATGGCGTACCTATAAACCATTCCACCTGTTTAAAAAGATCGATGCGGTAGAACAGGCACGATTGCCGGGATGAAGTTTTTAGATACTGGATACAGGATTCTGGATGGCGATGATTTGTCGTTAGCCACAAATATCTGGTATCTGTTATCCAGCATCAAGTAACCAGCAACAAGCAGAAACTTTTCTAACAAGTTTGGCCTTCCGATAGTATTTTTGCGGCCGGAAAATAGTTCCATCTAAACTACTTTGATAATATGAATTGGTCCCAGTTGTTTACTTCTTCGATAGGCAAAAAGATCGTGATGAGTGTGACAGGTTTGTTTCTTATTTCTTTTTTAGTGGTGCATGTTGGCGTTAACTCCTGCGTTTTCAAAGATGCTTTTATGCCTGAGGATAACGGCGATATGTTCAATCGTGCCGCAAATTTTATGGGTAGAACGGTTGTGGTAAGGCTGATGGAATATGTATTGTTTGCAGGGTTCTTTATTCATATTATACAAGGGCTTGCCGTTACATTTCAAAACCAGGCAAAAAGAAAAATTGGTTACGAAATAAATTTAGGTAATCGTGGCAGTAAATGGTACAGCCGTTCAATGGGATTACTGGGCACTATTCTATTATTGTTCTTACTTCTTCATTGGTGGCATTTCTGGATACCATCAAGATTTACGCATGCAGGATTAGAGGAACCTAAACTTTTGTCGAATGGTTTTATCGGTCATGATATGTTCCAGTTGATGAAAGCAACTTTCAGTGAATGGTGGATAGTGATCGTATATGTTATCGGATGTATTTCACTTGCCTGGCATCTTATGCATGGGTTTCAAAGTGCATTCAGAACACTGGGCTTGCACAATAAAAAATATTTAAACATGGTAAATGCAATAGGTGTTGGATTCTCCATCATTGTTCCGTTGGTATTTGCATTAATGCCACTTGCATTCAAATTGGGATGGATCGGATAGATGATAACTGATAGATGATAATTGAATAGTTCTTTAAATGATTTTTAATTATGGACCTGGCGACAATGCTACTATTTGGCTTCTGTTGCGTCGCACTCTTGTGCTGCAACAAGTCTATTGAGAATAGAAGATCAGTAAGAAGAAATGTTCATTATCCCCCGCTGGCGGGGGAAGTAGTTCGATATTAATGAATTTATAAATAAGGGGTGGACAAAAGCTGAATAGTATTACAGAATGTACAATGAGCAATTTGCGTGGCGAAGCAGCAAATTGGCAACAACAGTTGATGATTAGAATTACAAAAGCTGATTAACAAAAAATAGAAATTAGAAACTAGAAATTTCTTTATGCTAGACGCAAAAATTCCACAGGGAGTTCCTTTAGATGACAAATGGACTTATTACAAAGGTCACTGTAAACTGGTGAACCCCGCGAACAAACGCAAACTAGAAGTGATCATAGTAGGTACTGGTCTTGCCGGTGCTTCTGCGGCCGCTTCATTGGGAGAACTTGGTTACTCAGTGAAAGCATTTTGTTTCCAGGATTCACCGCGTCGTGCACATAGCATCGCTGCGCAAGGCGGTATCAATGCAGCAAAGAATTATCAGAATGATGGTGATAGTGTGTTTCGTTTATTTTATGATACAATAAAAGGTGGTGACTATCGTGCAAGAGAAGCCAACGTACATCGTTTGGCAGAAGTAAGTACAAGTATAATTGATCAATGCGTTGCACAAGGTGTACCATTTGCGAGAGAGTATGGCGGTTTATTAAGTAATCGTTCATTTGGAGGCACACAAGTACAAAGAACATTTTATGCTGCGGGACAAACAGGTCAGCAGTTATTGATCGGTGCCTATCAGGCTTTGGAAAGACAAGTAGCATTAGGCAATGTAAAAATGTATAGTCGTCATGAAATGCTGGATATCGTGACGATCGAAGGCAAGACAAGAGGAATTATTTGTCGCAATTTGGTGACGGGTCAATTAGAAAGATTTTTTGGACATGCAGTTTTGCTTTGCACCGGTGGATATGGAAATGTTTTTTATCTCAGCACAAATGCAATGGGTTGTAATGTAACTGCTGCATGGAAAGCACATAAAAAAGGCGCATGGTTTGGTAATCCTTGTTTTACGCAAATACATCCTACATGTATTCCCGTTACCGGCGATCATCAAAGTAAGCTGACATTGATGAGTGAGTCATTAAGAAATGATGGTCGTATCTGGGTGCCGAAACAAAAAGGGGATAATCGCAAGCCAAATGAAATTCCTGAAGAAGAAAGAGATTATTATTTAGAAAGAAGATATCCTGCATTTGGGAACCTTGTTCCAAGAGATGTTGCTTCAAGGGCTGCAAAAGAAAGATGTGATGCTGGTTATGGAGTGGGTACGTCAAAGCAGGCTGTTTATCTTGATTATGCTGATGCGATTAAAAGATATGGCCATATTGAAGTTGGAAAACATGGTTTGGAAAATGTTGATGAAGCAACGATCATCAAGCTGGGAAAAGAAGTAGTGAAAGAGAAATATGGTAATCTCTTTGATATGTATGAAAAGATCACCGGTGAGAACCCATATGAAATACCAATGCGAATTTATCCGGCTGTGCATTATACAATGGGCGGTTTGTGGGTAGATTATGAATTGATGACGACTGTTCCGGGTTTGTATTGTTTAGGAGAAGCAAACTTTTCTGATCACGGTGCGAATCGTCTCGGTGCTTCAGCATTGATGCAGGGATTGGCCGATGGTTATTTTGTTATTCCTTATACCATCGGTAATTATTTATCTGATGAAATAAGAACAAAAAATATTCCAACCGATCATCCTGCATTTGCAGAAGCTGAAAAAGCAGTTGCTGACCGTATTAATCAATTGATGAATATTAAAGGCAAGCAAACAGTTGAAAGTTTTCATAAGCGTTTGGGAAAAATAATGTGGGATAAATGCGGCATGGCCAGGAATGCAGAAGGATTGAAACAGGCAATTGCTGAAATACAACAATTGAAAAAAGAGTTCTGGAGTGATGTAAGAATTCCCGGTGATATAAATGAAATAAATCCTGAATTGGATAAGGCCGGACGTGTAGCCGATTTTATTGAACTCGGTGAATTGATGTGTATCGATGCATTACAAAGAAATGAAAGCTGTGGTGGACATTTCCGTGAAGAAAGCCAGACAGCAGAAGGTGAAGCCGACAGAAAGGATAATGAATTTGCTTATGTATCTGCATGGGAATTAAAAGCAGAGCATCAATGGGAACTGCATAAAGAGGAATTAAATTTTGAAGTAGCGAAACCAAGTCAGCGTTCATATAAATAAAAACCCCAAACCCCTAAAAGGGCTTTGGTTAACTATAATTGAATTGTCATTAAATTTTTGATATAACAAATCTAAGTTTCCCCTTTAGGGGGACAGGGGGTTCTATGGAGCATAAAACAATAAATCTCAAACTGAAAGTTTGGAAACAAAAGAACAGTAATACTGCTGGTCGATTCGAAACCTATGAGGCAAAGAATATTTCTACGGAAATGTCTTTTCTTGAAATGTTTGATGTGTTGAATGAAGAATTGATCAGGGATGGCAAGGAGCCAATCGCATTTGATCATGATTGTCGTGAAGGTATTTGCGGTATGTGTTCAATGTATATCAATGGCCGTCCGCATGGTCCATGGCATGCAACTACTACTTGCCAGTTACATATGAGAGCTTTCCAGGATGGGGAAACGATAGTTGTAGAGCCATGGAGAGCAAATGCATTCCCCGTTATAAAAGATCTGATGGTCGATAGAACATCATTTGACAGAATTATACAAGCAGGAGGTTTTATTTCAGTAAATACTGGAAATGCAGTTGATGCAAATTCGCTTCCGGTTGATAAAGAAAAAGCTGATACATCTTTCGCTGCTGCTGCATGTATTGGTTGCGGAGCTTGTGTTGCTGCATGTAAAAATTCTTCGGCAATGCTTTTTGTTTCTGCAAAAGTTACACACCTGGCTTTATTGCCACAAGGTGATCCTGAAAGAAGGACAAGAGCTTTGAATATGGTGGCGCAAATGGATAAAGAAGGTTTTGGTGGTTGTACAAATACCGGTGCATGCGAAGCCGTTTGTCCAAAAGAAATTTCAATTGAAAACATTGCCCGTTTGAACAAAGAATATCTAATGGCAGGATTGGTTTCCGAGAAATAGATCTTTTAAAAATCATTTTTGTCTCGCCCCAGGCGAGACTTTTTTATTTACAACAGGTGTTCGTATATTCAGCAACTCAAAACCTGGGTTATGAATTTAAAAAATCTTTTAACAGCAGCAGCATCGCTGCTTATTATTTCTTGTAATGACAATACTAAAGGCGTGATAACAGAAACAAAATTTAAATGGCCCGAAGGCGTGGCCACACCAACTACAGAAAAGAAACCATACGAAATGGTAGCTCATGGAGATAAAAGAGTCGATAATTATTATTGGATGAACGACTTTTTTAAGAAAGGTCCGGACAGTACGAGAGTTGTTGATTATCTGAAAGCAGAAAACGCTTATGTGGATACAATGATGTCCAGTGCAAAAGATTTCCGGAAACATTTATATGATGAGTTAAAAGGAAGAATTAAAGAAAAAGATGAATCAGTTCCATATAAGGATAACGGCTATTGGTATTATACAAGAGTTGAAGAAGGAAAGAATTATGCGGTTTATTGTCGTAAGAAAGAAACATTGGATGCTCCTGAAGAAATAATTCATAATGCAAACCAGGTTGGCGAAGGAAAATCTTATTACAGTGTTGCCGGTCTTGAAGTAAGCGACAATAATGAAATGGTGGCAATTGGTGAAGATGAAGTAAGCCGTCGTTTGTACAAACTAAGATTTAAGAACCTGAAAACAGGTGAGTATTCTCCGGAAACAATTTCAAATACTGAAGGAGGATCTTATGCCTGGGCTGCAGATAATAAAACTGTTTTCTATATTATAAAAGACCTGACAACCTTATTAGGCTTCCAGGTTTGGAGACATGAAGTAGGAACAGATCCAAAAAATGATGTAAAAGTTTACGAAGAAAAAGATAATCGTCATTATATTGGTGTTGGGAGAACTAAGTCAAAGAAGTATATCATCATTTCTTCTGAATTAAGTGAGCAGCAAAGCGAGCATCGTTTTTTAGATGCATCTGATCCAAAAGGTGAATTCAAGGTTTTTCAGCCACGTACAATGGGATTGGTATATGATATCGATCATTACAATGATAAATTTTATATCCGCACCAATCTTGATGCAACCAATTTCCGTTTGATGGAATGTACGCTTACTAATACGGCAAAAGAGAATTGGAAAGAAGTGATACCAAACAGGAAGGATGTTTATTTCGCAGGATTTACTCTTTTTAAAGATCATATGGTGCTGTCTGAATTAAAAGAAGGATTGATGAATCTTCGGGTCATCAATCAAAAAGATAAATCAGAACATTACCTGCAATTTGATGAACCTGCGTATCTTTCTTCCGTTGGTGTGAATGCTGATTTTAATACCAATACTCTTCGCTTCAATTATCAATCCATGATCACCCCGGGTTCTGTGTATGATTATAACATGGATACGAAAACAAAAGAATTAAAAAAGCAAACTGAAATAGTTGGAGGATATGATAAAACTGATTATGTAACGGAAAGAACATTTGCAACTGCAAGAGATGGAAAAAGAGTTCCTGTATCGATTGTTTATAAGAAGGGAACTCAAAAAGACGGAAGTCATCCTTTGCTATTAACCGGTTATGGTTCTTACGGTTCAACTTCCTATGCTACTTTCAGTAGTAATAGATTGAGTTTATTAAACAGGGGATTTATAGTTGCTATTGCACACGTTCGTGGCGGACAAGAGATGGGGCGTGAATGGTATGATAATGGCAAAATGATGCACAAGAAAAATACATTTACTGATTTTATTGATTGTGCAGAATTCCTCATC
>VBAS01000105.1:10353-10822 GCA_005882975.1 Bacteroidota bacterium
CCATGTTTATGCGCAGGGTGGAAGTGCAGGTGGTTTGTTAATGGGTGCAATCACCAACATGCGTCCTGATCTTTGGAATGGTATCATTGCCCAGGTTCCTTATGTGGATGTGATCACCACAATGAGTGATCCAAGTATTCCATTAACGACAGGCGAATATCTTGAATGGGGCAATCCTGCTAACAAGGAAGAATATTTTTATATGAAGTCTTATTCACCGTATGATAATGTTGAAGCAAAAGCTTATCCGAATATGCTGATCACAACAGGTCTTCATGATAGCCAGGTTCAATATTTTGAGCCAGCAAAATGGGTGGCTAAAATGCGTGAAATGAAAACGGATAAGAATATTATCCTTTTCAAAACAAATATGGAAGCTGGTCATGGCGGCGCTTCGGGACGCTTTAAAGCATTGGAGGATGTTGCCTTGATTGATGCTTTCTTGTTTTCATTAGAAGGCATTACTGAA
>VBAS01000439.1:0-720 GCA_005882975.1 Bacteroidota bacterium
ATTTGGGAAAAAGGTTTGTCCATTTGAATTAAGCGAAGTTACTAAGGATTAAATATCTCTATTCTTTGGAATAAGTGGATTTTTCCACATACAAAGCAGTTTTACTTAACTACTTAAAATAAGCTTCTATATAGGTGGCAAAAAGCTTACCAGATTTACCCCGCATACTTATAATTCTGTAATCCCATTCTTTATGGCATACATAACCAATCCAACCCGGCTATGTACCTTTAATTTATTAAAAAGAGATTGGCGATAGTCATCCACTGTTCTGGGGCTTATAAACATTTTTTCAGCTATCTCTTTATAGGATAGTTCTGAGCAGGTCCAGCGCAAAAATTCCCTTTCTTTTTCATTTAAGACCGCTTCCTTTTCCTCCACATCCACATTATTATGCAGGCCGCTCACCAGTTTTCCCGAAACATATTCCGACAGGTAAACATTTTTATTCATCACTGAGTCAAGCGCTGTTTTTAATTCCGCCGGGTCGGTATTTTTCAATAAATAGCCTTTTGCACCCAAACGAAATATCTTAATGATTGTCCGCTCATCGCTTAACATGGATAACGCCAGGACTTTAATAAGTGGATATTTTTTATGCAGCCACTGCGTTGTTTCAAAGCCGTCCATTTCTGGCATATTTACGTCAAGCAGAATGATGTCGGGCAATGCGCTATGTGCAAGCTTGTCGCAAAGATCTTTACCATTGTCTGCTTCCAT
>VBAS01000439.1:738-1216 GCA_005882975.1 Bacteroidota bacterium
CCATAACAACATTGTACCCTTCGAAACCATTAATCAGCCTGGCCAGGGCATTTCTTAATAAGCTGTGATCATCGGCTATAGCAACCTGTATGTTTTTTCCCGTTTTTACCATGATCATTATTCATTTTGCAGCGGAAGTTTTATTAAAATTATGGTCCCTTTCCCGTATTCACTATTAATTGAAATATGAGCGCCGATCAGTTTAGCCCTGTTGAACATGCTTTTTAAACCGACCCCGCTATAAGAAGTAGCTGATTGTTGTTTTTTTGCCAGGTCAAAACCGATGCCATTGTCTCTCATTTCCAAAATAAAAGCTCCTTCCGAGTAATCCAGGTTAATGATTATCTCGGTTGCTTTCGCATGTTTCAGGGTATTATTCAGGGCTTCCTGGAAGATCCTGAAGAGAAAAATGGAATTTTGCTCATTAAATTCCACCTCGGTGCCCTCCTGGCGAAATTGAATTTTTACGACGCCGGTG
>VBAS01000439.1:1301-3322 GCA_005882975.1 Bacteroidota bacterium
AGATTGGAAAGATCACCGATGGCCTTGTTTAACACCTGTTGTGAACCTTGAAGCTGTTCAAAAGCGATATGATCTTTTTCGACAGGCAATACAGACAGCGATAATTTGGCTACCGACAACATCTGGCCGATATTATCATGCAATTCCTGGGCGATGGCCTTGAAGGTGTTTTCCTGTATCTCAAGTTGCGAACGAAGGGCTTCCTTTTCATACATATCTTTTACCTTTTCCATCTCTTGTTCCTGTCGCTGTTGTCTTCGCTGATAAAGAAAAAGAATAGTCACGATAAATCCAACCAGCAACAGTCCCAGTATGATACCTATGACCGTGACAAAGTATATTTCTGGGTTTTGATTCTGCATAAAAAAGCGATCGTAAATAAAGAGTATAGGAAAATATTCAAGATAATGATAATGCTAAGGAAATTCCTAATAATCAGTTTGGAAATGCCACTTAAGAAATTAGTCATCCCAAATAATGGAAATCCACAACAATAAAAAAACAAAAGACCTGAACATATCCAGAAAGCAGGGTTATTCCTCAACTTAACTGATTTTGGAAGCTTAAATAATTCAAAAAAGTAATAAATACAAAAAGCAACTATTAGTAAACAACCAAAAGCATACGTAACCGAATGGAAAGCCTTCATTTTCTGAATAAATAAAATATTAATTAGAGCAATTGACAGATACAAGAGTGCTGTGCCCCTGGCAATTTTTTTTACCTGTTTATTGCTAATAATAAGACTAATGACCCATAAATAAAAACAAAATTCAAAAACGGTAAAAAAATTATAAATAACTATATTAGATTTTCCCTTAGATCCTAAATAATTTCCTATAGCTTCAACTATTATTGTTGCTAATAAAAAAGGTGGAAATAATTTTAAATAGAAATAGTCATTTTTTGAAATAAAGTAAACGAAAAGGCTTGCCAAAAAACTGATAACCATGAAGTATATGTAGACTGGCAAAAATGACATACAAAAAAACATTTGAGGCGTTAAATTTAAGGCTATAAAAATTAATACCCCCTGTTAACAGGAGGTATTAGTTTTTTCAAGGCGGCTTACTTAAGCGATAGCCATACCTTCATCTCCTTTATCAAGAATAGTAATTCCAATCTCGCCGAAATCTTTGTCCCTACCACCACAATATGGAGGGCACATGCCACCAGCGTTCCAGGATAATATGGTAGAACCTTTCTCAGTCTGGATATAAATATCTTTATTGGACCCCCCTGCTTCAGTTATTTTGTGTTTAGTGGCTACCAAGGCAATCGTCTGTCGACCAGCATACAAAGGCTGTTCTTCATAGTCTTTATCATATACACCGAAATACAATTTGATACCATCAGCACCATGTTCCTTTGACATAGCTATAAATTCTTCCAGCTCCTCGATGCTATACCAGACACTCAATGAATCTTCCTTGCCCAGGCGATTAGAATTGTGTACCCAGCGTTCTTTTTTGTAATTCTTAATGACGGTATTAACATGATCTGTACCTACCTGTTTTCCCACCTTTAGTGATTTTTTTTGAATTGTATTCATGGCCTTAACTTTTTAAAGAGTAACAAAAACGTTTACTCTATAAAGCTAACTGAGGAATTCAGCGGACCTGTTGAACAAAAGCTAACCCATCAATAGATTACAAATTATAAACATTTGTAACGTATAGATTGTCAAAGAATAGCGTGAAATTTAATAGGAATTTACCGTAAGAATATATTTAAAAAACCGTAAAAATAATGATTTCTATACCGTAAAAAATATATCATATTCCCATTAAAATAGGGATCAATTGGCCAAATTGAAAAAAAACATTTTCAAACGTTAAATAGTCCTTCTAAACTCAAGCATCCGGAGTAATTTCTACCGATGCTATTGCCGGCCATTTATTTCTGGAAAAAAGCTCCTTTTATCAGGTTATTAATCTCATTAATAACCGGTATAATCATACAGTGGCATAGGCAGGTTGCTGCATTTGTATGGTGGTAAATACTGGTGACTTGTATCGCTG
>VBAS01000088.1:0-24114 GCA_005882975.1 Bacteroidota bacterium
AAATGATCCTATAAATGTTGTGAAAGAAGATCCAATTCGTAAAGGATTGCTATTTGCAGGAAGTGAAAGAGCAGTGTATGTATCATTTGATGATGGGGAGCATTGGCAAAGTCTCCGGTTAAATATGCCGGCAACATCTATCCGTGATCTTGTTATTAAAGATGATGACCTTGTTATTGGCACACATGGCAGAAGTTTTTGGATATTAGATAACATTACGCCGCTGCGTCAATTGACCGGGAAACTTTCAGCTTCACCAACGATCTTATACAAACCACAGGGCACTTATCGTATTCGCTGGAACATGTATACTGATACACCGGTGCCCCAGGAAGAAGCAGCAGGAGAAAACCCTCCTGATGGGGCAATGATAGATTATTATTTAAATGAAAAAGCAAAAGAAGTATCGATTGGAATTACACAAACAACTTATCCTGGTCCAACAAACGGAAGAGGAAGAAGAGAAACTATCAGGGTATATTCAAATAATGATACTCTGTATAACATAGGAGATGTAAATATTCCACATTATTGGATAAGACCTCAACAAATTCTCTCTGCTGAACCCGGTCATCATCGTTTTTTATGGGATATGAAATATGCTCCATTAAATATATCACCTTCCTATCCTATTTCAGCCACTTATATGAATACAGCACCAGATCAAACTGCACCATGGGTAATGCCTGGTACTTATTCAGTTTCACTTTTTGTTGATGGTAAAGAATACACACAGGAAATAGTAATTAAGATGGATCCAAGAGTAAAAACAAGCTCTAAGGATTTAGAAACACAATTCGATCTTTCTTTGCAATGCTACAACGGAAGAAAAGAATGTATGAGTATTCTTGAAGACATTCGTTTATATCGGCTTAAATTGAAAGGTCAGCTTACAAATGCAGCTCCTAAAGTTGCTGACGACCTGAATAAAAAAGATAAACAAGCAAGAGAATTAGAAACCACTCCGTTTGGAAGTACTGACCCAAGTTTTGGGAGATTAAACAGTGGCTTTGCTTCTGTCTTTGGCGCATTACAGGATAGTGATATGCCGCCAACCACCCAAATGATAAATGCAGTAAAGGAACTAAATCAGCAAATGATCGTTTTAAAAAAGAAATGGAAAGAGTTAAAAAAATAAATCTCTAAATCGTTTCACCATTTATCATTACTTTATCAATAAGGTTAGAACCGAAAGCATAAGGCAAATAGGCTAATGAAGCAATTGGCTTTGTAAAAATGAGATTTGCTTTTTTACCAACAGTGATGCTTCCAACTTCATTTTGTAATTCCATCGCAAATGCACCATTAATAGTAGCAGCATTAATGGCTTCTTCTGGCAACATCTTCATCCCTGTGCAGCTCATCGCTACAACTAGATTCATATTTCCTGAAGGCGATGAACCCGGATTGTAATCAGAAGCCAAAGCAATGGCACAATCTGCATCTATCATTTGTCTTGCAGGTTGAAATGGCATGCGAAGAAAAAAAGCTGCCGTTGGCAAAAGAGTTCCAATTGTTTGAGAATTTGCAAGCTTATTAATAATATCACCGTTCACGGTTTCCAAATGATCTACAGAAACTGCATTCAACTTTATTCCTATCTCTACCCCTCCGGAAAAATTAAGTTGGTTCGCATGTATCTTTGCTTTCAATCCCTGGCTTATACCTGCTTTACAGATCTTTTCTGTTTCTTCTGGTGAAAAAAAACCGTTTTCACAAAACACATCAATATAATCAGCCAGTTTTTCTTTTGTGATCACAGGCAACATTTCATTAATCATAAGATCTATGTAACCCTTGTGATTCTCTCTGTATTCTAATGGATAAGTATGAGCGCCAAGAAAAGTTGCTTTGATCGGGATCGGCGATACTTCTTTTAGTCTTTTGATCACACGCAGCATTTTTAACTCACCTTCTACAGACAACCCATAACCACTTTTAATTTCGATCGCACCCGTGCCGAGTTTGATTACCTCATTCAATCTCTTCCATGAAACATTAAAGAGTTCATCCTCACTCATTGCATTCAATTTCTTAGCAGAATTTAAAATGCCACCGCCTTTCGCAGCTATCTCTTCATAACTCATTCCTTTTATCTTGTCAACAAATTCTTCTTCCCTGCTTGATGCAAAAACCAAATGTGTATGTGAATCACACCAGCATGGAAGAATGAATTGGTCGGTTGCATCAATTTCATTTTCGATTTTAGATTTCGGATCTCGGATTTCCTTCATTAATCCAAAATCAGATATTATTCCATTTTCAATAATCAAATAAGCATTATCAAGGCAAGGAAGTGCCGACAATTCTTTTCCTTTAAGAAGTTTTGATTCTTCTCTTACCCCAACCAGCTGTTTAATATTAGATATTAGTGTCGCCATTTTTATAACTCATTCCAAACTTGCTTTGCAAATTGTTCTAATGAAGGATCCCTTGCTCCCATCAGCAATAGTACAGAATTATTAGTGAGATGGGTACGAACAGAAGAAACAAGATCGTTCCTGCTCTCAACAAAAAAAGCACTGGCACCTTTTGCTCTCAGATCATTTATCAAATCATTTGAAGAAATATCTTTTGTTGTAGTTCCTCCAGCATAAAAAATCTCACTCATCCATATTTCATCTATTGGTCTCTTCGCAAGAATTTGGTTGGTGCATAGCCATGCGGCTGAAACCATGCAATTACTTTTTTTGCTACAGGCTGACATGCCATGATGCTTGCTGCACATTTTACAGGATTATGAGCATAATCATCAATCAGCCAAACGCCGTTCTTATTTCCATACACCTGGCTGCGCCGATAAATGCCTTCATAATTTTTTAAAGCTGCCGCACTTGTTTCCAGGCTAACTCCGATTTGATTGGCAACAGTAATTGCAGCAACGGCATTTTCCATATTATGCCTGCCCAATGCGTGAATGGTAAATTTTGAATTGTCAATAGTAAATTGAATTTCTAAGCCTGTTTGCTTAAAATCCTTAGAAATATATCTCGCAGGAAATTTTTTATCAATAGAAAAATCATTGTTTATATCCTGTGATAATTTCCTGGCAAGAGAATGGGATTGATTGACTACAAATTTTTTACTATTATTTTTAAATACAGTAAAAATTTCCATCAAGGCATCAATTTCCTTGTGATCCTTATCAACATTCAACAATAAACCAATTTCAGGTTTGTAATGAATAATGGATCCATCACTTTCATCTGCTTCGATCACTAACCAATCACCTTTCCCCACCTTCGCATTTCCGATCTTACCTTCTTTAATAATACTTGTAAGCCCTGCGCCACTAATAATGCTTGGTTGCATACCTGCATGTTCAAGTATTGCAAACAACATAGCTGTGGTAGTACTCTTTCCCGAAGTTCCTCCAACAGCAATTGTTTTTTTACTTTCTGCGATCATAGCAAGTAATTTGCTTCGCTTGATAATTGGGATGTTCAGTTGCTTAGCCTTCTGCACTTCATACACTGTATCTTCAATAGCAGTACTTACAACTACAAGATCTGTTTTATCATTAATGCCGGTACCATCCTGCAAAAAACATTTGATTCCTTCTGTCTCAAGTTTATCTTTTGTTTTATTGAACTCGCCTTCTTTAAAATATCGATCGCTGCCGGAAACATTTTTGCCAATACCCTGCAAGTATTGAGCTAATGCACTCATACCGGTACCGGCAACGCCAATAAAAAATGGATTTTTAAAACCGCTAAGAGATGAGATCATCATTAAAAATATAACTATATGGCCATTTCATTTCTCTGCCATTGAAATTTAATTCGCTTTCTTCAATCTTGAATAAATAGCTTTATCTGTAAATTTCCCATTGAAATAAAAACTTTCCTTTAAGTGGGCTTCTTTTACAAACCCGGCACTTTCCAATACAGATGAGGATGCAATATTTTCAGGACTAAGTGAGGCCCCGATCGAATGTAATCCCAACACATCAAAGCCATAATCAACAACAGAGTTAATAGCTTCTTTCATTATTCCTTTTCGCCAATGATCGGGGTGAAGGATATAACCGATCTCGCTGCGATAATTTTCTTTTTCAAAATTCCACAAACATATTGTCCCGATAATAGTTGATGGATCGCTTAAGAAGGTAATTCCCCAAAGAACAGAATCATTTTCATCAACAGCTTTTTTGATCTTGCTGATAAATTCTTCAGCCTCTGCAACGGTCTTAGCAGGTTCTCTACCTAAATAACGCAATACTTCTTCATTTGAACGGAGAAAAAATATTTCATTTGCATCAGTGATTTCCAGCTTTCTTAATAAAAGCCTTTGGGTTTTTAATTCAGGAAATGGAGAAAAGTTTAGTGCGATCATTTATTATAATTTATTGTTGTAAAGATCTCCATTCGTTTTTAGTCATTTCAAACTTTATCTCCCCTTTGCCATGTATACCTTTCTCTTTCCATCCTGCTTTGCGGTAAAACGATTCAGCTCTTGTTTTTGGCGAAGTACCTAACCAAACAGTTTTATCTGTTTGCAAGAAATACCAGCTCATCATTTCATCATGTAATTTTTTTCCAATCCCTAATTTTTCAAAGCCCGGGTGAATGAACAATGCCCAAATGTTATTATCTACAAGGTCTGCAATAGCAAATCCAACGATCTGTTCGTTGATCTCACAAACCCATCCCCTGCCCCGCCGGGTTATATAATCCTGGATATCACTGTCAGGAACCAATGCCGGGTCAGACAAACGGTTTTCTTTTACAAGATTTCGGACGATCTGAATTTGAGCAATATCTTTTATTTCAGCAACACGAATATTCATTATTATAAAGTTGAAAAAAATATAGAAATGAAAAAATCTATTTTGTCTTCACAAGTAATCCACAAAAGCATCTGGTGTGTAATAAATAGATGATCTCAAAAGGTTACATACGTAACTTTGTGGTATTAAGAACAACGAAAGTCCCGTTTTGATCCGTTTTCACGATGTGCGTTGCTAATGAACGGTAGTTTAAGACAGATTTAAAAACTTAAAAGAAAGAAAATGGTACAAAAAACCTACTACAAAACAAAAGAGTATTGCAAAGTAAAATTTTCATTTGCAGCTGATGCTGCTGAAACTATTGAGATCCTCGGACTCAATAGCGACTGGAAAAAATCTATAATCATGAGCAGGAAAAAAGACGGAAGCTTCAGCGCCGATGTAAACCTGCCGAAAGATTCTACTCATGAGTTCAAATACTTAGTGAATGAATCATTGTGGCTAAATGAACCTGAAGCTGATAAGGAAGTTCCCAATGAGTTTGGTGGTAGCAACAGTGTGATAGTTATCTAAGCTTTTATTTTAATGATCTTTAACCCGGTAACTTCAGATTTAGATCCTGGTAGTTACCGGGCTAGCTATTTTAAGCTCGTTTCTGTGCATTAAGACCTATTTCTATCAAAGAAATAACAGCCCGGAATATTACTTGTTGGATTTGTTCTGCAAATAAATTATGTTGGCATCCGAAAACAAAATATAAGGTTTATGAAATGGTCAAATTCTTGTGCTAGCCTGCTTTTTACTGCAATTATTTTTTGCTCATGTTCTGATGAAGCCGATAAAAAGGAGCCCGAAGTTCCGACAGCAACAGCGAGCAGCACGGCAGCAAATTCCAGTGCAGCAGGGCAAAAAAGAACAGATGTCGCGGTACAAAGTCTAAAAGGAAAAGTGCAGGTAATGTCTGAATCCTTATTACCAGGTGAAGGATCTAAAAAAGTTTTGTCAAAAAATGTTTTCAAGTATGATGCAAATGGCAACCGTTTAGAATTATCAAATTATAACGCTGACGGTAAAATGAACTCGACGATCAGATCCACGTATGATGTAAGTGGCAAATTAATAAAAGAAGAAACACTATTGGGCAATGGCACTGTCGATATGGTTTCAACAATAAAAACAGATGCAAATGGAAATAAGATCGAACAACAGGATGTAAGACCAACGGGCAATATTATTTTTAATTATAAATATATTTATAAGTATGATGAAAAAGGGCAGTTGATAGAAAGGATCGCCTATCGTGGGAATGGTACTTTCTTATTCAGGTATATTTTTAAATATGATGATAAAGGGAATAAAACTGAATGGATACAACAAGGCTCCGATAATTCTGTAATAGGAAAAGTTATTTACAAATACAATGAAAAGAATAACCCGGTAGAAGAAATACATTATGGCCAGGATGGGACTATTAAAGAAACATATACTTACAAATACGATCTTGATAGAAAAGGTAATTGGACCCGCCAAAAGAAAATGCAGGATGGCAAACTAATTGAAATTAAAGAAAGAGATATTGAGTATTACTAAACTCTTCTAGAAATTGATCGTCTGCCGGATCTTTCTTGTGATCAGGGCCATACTCAGGTATTTTATATTCAAAAAATCGAAATGCCTTATCAATAAAAATGTGATCGCTGTTTCTTTTAATGCAATTGCATTATTAAAACAATCCAGTGCCTTATCTCTTGCGCCGGCTCTTGCATAATCTATACCCATCCACACCTGCGAAACATATTCGCTTTTTTCTTTTAGCTCATTATAATTCTTATCTACTTCTTTTTCCAGTGCAGAAAAATCACCGTCCGTATAGAATTTTACTAAAGCTTTATTCCTTGACCTCTCCGCAGCTGCAATAGCTTCCTCTTTATTATTTAAAAACCAGTAAAGCCGGGAAAGATCTTCATAGTAGATTTTTTGTAATGAAGGATCAACGGCTGCTTTTTCTATAAGTTTTTTTTGCAAAGCGATCGCTTCATCAGGCTGGTTATTATTCACAAGAGCCCTGATCCTGTTCTCGACAAGGTAATCCCACATAGGATTTAATTCGGTGCCTTGCGCATAAATTTTCAACGCTTCTTCTTTTTCTTCTTTAGCCTCCAATAGAATGCCAAGCCATAAATATACATTGGCCTGGTTAGCGTTCAGGTCAATGGAACGACGATACGTTATCTCCGCAGCATGCCAGTCAAATGTTTGATGATACCAATACCCAAGCGTAGCCTGTATTTCACCGGAAGAAGGATCAAGCCCCAGGGCCGTATCAATATTTTTTTTAGCCAGCCAAAGCATTCTTACCGGATCTTCATATCCGCGAAATGAAGAAAGCAAATAAGTAGTTGCAAGCCCTGAATAAGCATCGGCGAATGTCCTGTCTTTTGTTACTGCCTGCTGAAAAAGTTCTCTTGCAACCAACAGGTCGGTCTTGTTTCTTTTTTCAACAAGAAATTTTCCCCGCATATAAAAGTCATATGCCTGCAAATTCACCGTGGGTACATAATCCAGTTGCTGCGATTCTTTTTTTGTGAGGGTTGTATTAAGTACCGCTGCGATCGCCAGTGCAACTTCACGCTGTATAGTGAAAATATCGTCAACGGGACGATCATATGATTCAGACCACAAGTGTTCATCAGTAACTGCATTGATAAGCTGTGCGGTTATCCGAACTTGCTTCAATGATCGTTGTACACTTCCCTCAAGAATGGTAGCAACACCAAGTTCTTTCCCAATTTCCCTGATCGTTTTTGGTGTCGTTTTATATTGTGTTACAGATGTACGGGAAATAACTTTAAATGATTTTATTTTTGAAAGCTGCGTTATAATATCTTCAGTAAGCCCATCGCTGAAATATTCCTGTTCTTTATCACTGCTCATATTTACAAAAGGCAAAACAGCAATACTGTTTTCATCAATTGCAACTTGTTCATCATTGAGCCCCGTATGGTAAACTGTTTTACTATATTCTGTCAGCACTTCGTATATCCTTACAGGTGTTTTTACATTCTTCAAAACTTCTTCTTTAATAAAAACCGAATCCATTCCTTTTTTGTTGGCAATATTCCTATACACCATTTCAGAAACATAAATGCCGCCGGGCGGTGACAATGCCTGGATGCGGGAAGCTATATTCACAACATCACCGAAAACATTTCCATCACGAATAAGTACATCACCCATATGAATGCCGATACGGACCGGTACTTTTGGCTCTTCATTAAAATCTGTTTGTAAAAGTTTAGCAAATTCAACAGCGTCCGTTGCGCTGTTGAAAAGAACAAGACATCCATCACCATAATACTGTATGATCTTTCCTTCCAGCTCTTCAACAATAATATCAATTACGTGCCGGAAACGAGTGATCTTTTCCAGTGCTGTGTTTTCATCTTCCTGCATCATAGCGGTATAATTCACTATGTCTGCAAAAAGAATTGCAGCTAATTGATGAGAATGTTCAGGCATAGGTTGAATGTTGGGCTGTGAAGTTAATGAAAACCAAATTTGATTGAAGACAGTAATTAAATAATCGGGATAATTTTTCTCTGCAATAAAATAAATTATAAAAGGGAAACGCTGATCTGTAAATTAAATAATAGCCTAATTTTTTTGTGTAGTAGCGGGTTCTTTTTTGTCAGGACTCTTGAGCAATCTAAAGTAGGTGACTTTAAAACGATCATTTACTATCTCACCTTGCACTTCAGCTTTTCTTACAGCATTACAAAAGCCATCTTTTGCATGTGCGTCACCATGTGAGTCTATATCGGTACCATCAACAAAATAAGATCGGCCTTCTATTCTTACAGCAAGGTCACATCCTTTACCAGGCAGTTTAAATTGGCACTCGCCGCAGGCAGTTTCCACTATTTGGATTTTTTTATTAGGATCAGGTGTAGATACCTTAGGATCGCCTTTTTGACCAAATGCACTACTGAAAAATAACAAACAAACTATGTGACCAAAAAAGAATTTCATAGAGAAATTTTAATATGGCAAATCTACTAATATTCATATGAAGATACCATTGTTGGCATCCGTTAATAAAAACTTGGCTGCTTTTTAAACCACGGGCTACTGATCAAGTCATTAGAAAGACTTTTAATTGGCAACCTATTAGAAAAGTCTGCCGTTTTAGTTAAGTAAGTTTTATCTTTAGTATTCAATCTAAAATTTGTGCAAATACCCGGCGAAACTGTAACAAGAAAGAATTTCCCATTTTACTTTCATGCACAATTTTTACTAGCAATTACTTTTTACACGTTGATCTCTTTTCAATCTTATTCCCAAATATGTCCGCCAAATATTGATTTCGAAACCGGCACATTTGATCACTGGACATGCTACACCGGAAACGTGTCGGCAGCTGGTGGAGTGAATACGATTTACCTTTCGCCTTCCAACGGCCCGGTTCCGAATCAACATACGATGTATTCCTCTTCGACCGGAGAATTAGATTATTTCGGCGGTTTCCCCGTAAGCTGTCCCAATGGAAGCGGGCATTCCATAAAGCTTGGAAATAATACTGGTGGAGGGCAGGCTGAGGGAATTTCATATGAATTTACGATCCCTGCAGGACAGAATGTTTATTCACTTATTTACCATTATGCAGTCGTTTTTCAGGATCCAAACCACGAAATTTTTCAACAACCAAGATTAGAAATTGAAGTAACCAATATTACAGATAATTCAGTTCTTAATTGTTCCTCATTTACTTTTATACCATTTGGGAATATACTTCCTGGTTTTTTTCTTTCTCCAAATCAGCAGGATACTACAAATGTCTGGTGTAAAGATTGGTCGGCGGTAAGTATAAATCTTAATAACAACGCCGGTAAAACCATCCGCCTCTTTTTTAAAACGGCAGATTGCACATTTACACGGCACTTTGGTTATGCTTACCTGGACGTAAATTCTGAATGCAGCAGCGAGTTTGTTGGAGCTACTTATTGTCCTGATGATGCTTTCATTAATGTAACAGCCCCGTTTGGTTATCAAAGCTATACATGGTATAATAGTAATTTCTCTCAAACACTGGGAAATTCGCAGAGTATCTTCTTTAACCCACCTCCGCCGGTGGGAACGGTGATTGCTGTCCAGGTTGAGCCTTATTCTGGTTATGGATGTCGTGATACGCTTTATGCCAAACTGATCGATACATTAACCGTTTTTTCCAATGCAGGAAAAGATACACTTTCATGCAATGGCACCAAAGTACAGATCGGTGCAAACCCCAAACCAGGGTTGGCGTACTCTTGGGATCCGCCAACCGGATTATCTGATGCCCATATTGCTAACCCGCGGGCCGGACCAAACATTACAACTACCTATGTACTTACAACGAGCAGTGCAGGAGGAGGCTGTCCTGCCAGGGACAGTGTTATTGTGACGGCTTCCACCATTGATACTTCAATAAGAGTTCTGGGCAAGCTTGCTTATTGCATAACGGGTATGGATAGTACGGTGTTCTTTGTTAGTCCTACCGATAGCATACAATGGCTAAAAGACAATTTCCCGATAAATAACCAGCACAACGTTCGGTATAGAGCAAATCAATCTGGTAGTTATCGTGCCATACTATATAACGACGACGGTTGTGTTGCCATAACAGGAGAAAAAACGGTTGTGATAGAGGCACCACGGCCGGGAATTATGTATCCGGTTGAATATGCTGTTGTAAATTATCAGCATCAGCTAAAGGCAAGGGACTTTGGTATTGGTGTGGAATGGAGTCCTGGCACATTTTTAAGTTCTACAAATAGTGTTACTCCTTTATTCAATGGAACAACTGATAAGCTTTATACAATTGTCATTGAGACCGCAGCAGGATGTGTGACAGTGGATACGCAACTTGTAAAAGTTTTTAAGGAAGTAAAATTTTATGTGCCTTCCGGTTTCACACCTAACCTGGATGGATTAAATGATTATTTAAAACCTATTCCCGTTGGAATGAAAGAGTTTAAATATTTCAGAGTATATAATCGCTGGGGACAATTGGTTTTTGATCTGAAAGATGATCCAAGAGGCTGGAACGGGATGATCGATGGCAAGCCACAATCATCACAAGTGGTAGTGTGGATGGCAGAAGGCGTTGGAATAAATGATGTAATTTATAGGCAAAAAGGAACCGCTACGCTGATACGATAAATTAATTTTTGATATTAATGAAAAAGATCGCAGTCAAATATTTTCACAGGATCCTGCTTTGCTGCATTTGCTTTTGTGTTATTGCAAATCTGAATGCCCAAAACAAAACTCCGTTATTTAAAGTGATCGGCTTCTATACTGCTAAAGAAGATCTTGCTCATATCAGTTTTGTTCATGAGGCAAATAAATGGTTCCCGCAAATGGGTGCATTATATAATTTCTCTTATGATTCCACTAGTAACTGGAGTGATCTTAATGAAGAATTTCTTTCCCGATACCAGGTTGTGATATTTCTTGATACAAGACCAGAAAAAACAACACAAAGAGATGCATTTAAAAAATACATGGATAATGGAGGTGCCTTTATCGGTTTTCATTTTGCAGCATTTGCTTTAAACAATTCGGCCTTTCCTCAAAACTGGGATTGGTATCACAATACATTCATTGGCGCGGGGCAATATAAGAGCAATACGTGGCATCCTACTTCCGCCATTCTTCGTGTTGAAGACACATCACATCCGGTTACAAAAAACTTACCGGTAACTTTTAAGTCGTCGCGAAACGAATGGTATCGCTGGGAAAAAGACATTCGTTCAAATCCTGATATTAAAATTCTTTTGTCAATAGACGCAAGCAGTTTTCCTTTAGGAAATGGACCAAAGCAATCTGAAATATGGCGTAGCGGATATTACCCGGTTGTTTGGACCAATAAGAATTACAAAATGCTTTATGTCAATATGGGTCACAATGATATTGATTACGACAATAAAACAAACAAAGAATTATCATTTCAATTTGGAAATGACATACAGGATAAGATGATCATTGATGGATTATTATGGCTTGGCACGCAAAAAAAATAGTTTAATCTATTTTAAACTTGCCATATCAATTACGAACCGATACTTCACATCACTTTTTAAAAGTCGTTCATACGCCTCATTGATCTTTTGCATTGATATTATTTCAATATCTGCTACGATATTCTTTTCAGCACAAAAATCAAGCATCTCCTGTGTTTCAACGGTGCCGCCTATCATAGATCCGATAATGCTGCGACGATTTTTTAGTAATTCAAAGGGATTGACATGAGGCTCATCCTTTGGCAGACCAACAACCAATAACTTGCCATGAAGATCGAGTAATTTCAAATAAATTTCATAATCATGATCAGCACTGACCGTATCCACCACCACATCAAAATGGCTATGATGTTTTTTCATTGCAGTTTCATCAGTACTTAAAACAAAATGGTGTGCTCCAAGCTTCTTTGCGTCTTTAGCTTTTGATGGTGAAGTGCTAAGCATTGTGACTTCAGCGCCCATGGCAACAGCAAATTTTACAGCCATGTGCCCAAGACCTCCAAGACCGGCTACCGCTACTCTATCTCCTGGTCTTACTTTGGCAAATTTTAATGGAGAATAAGTGGTGATGCCTGCACAAAGCAAAGGAGCGACTCCTGCAAGATCGAGTTTGTCTGAGATATGATATACCCATCTTTCATCACAAACGATCTGGGTGCTATATCCTCCTTGTGCAATAGTCTTCATATCTCTTTCATAATTATTGTAAGTACCCGTCATTCCTTCCGCACAATATTGCTCCATATAATTATTACAGGGTTTGCATTGCCTGCAACTGTCAATCATGACACCAACACCAGCTCTATCACCCACTTTAAATTTCTTAACATGATTGCCAACTTTGATCACTTTACCAACTATTTCATGTCCGGGTACCATTGGATAAATAGAACCACCCCACTCATCTCTTGCCTGGTGCAAATCAGAATGACAGACACCTGAAAATAAAATATCAACTAACACATCATGCTCTCTAAGGTCTCTCCTTTGAAAACTAAATGGGGCTAATGGAGAAGTTGGATCTATAGCAGCATATCCCTTTACTTGTATCATATTTAAAATTTTGTTCCAAATTTATTAAAGTATCAATCTTTAAAGTATTTTTTCTTTTACAGGAAAAACTACCTTTAGCAATATGAGAAAATATTTAGTACTAATTTCAACTCTTTGCATCACGATACTTGCTGCAGCACAGGTACAGGTGAGAAATGAACCAAGGCATCACAATGTTTTTGAAAATAAATATGCACGAGTCCTTGATGTTTATCTGCCTCCGGGAGATACAACTTTGTATCACATGCACAGCACACCTTCGGTTTTTATAGTTTTTACAAATACAAATGTCGGTTCACAGCTCATCGGCAAACAATCTCAAAAGGGGGCCAACATTACAGGTGAAGTATCTTACGATAGCCTTAACACACCGCGTATTCATCGTGTCTGGAATGAAGATACCAGTTGGTTTCATGTAATGGACATAGAACTTACCGGCACAAAATCAAAAACTAACATACCTGTTTTACAAAGCCAGGGTTTAAAATTATTATTTAATAAACAACAGCTAAATGGTTACAATTTAGAATTAACAGCAGCCAACAATTTACGATTACCAGCGTCAGAAAACGGCTATCTCCTTATAAGCAAATCCGGGTCTGCGGTTGAATTCAAAATAGATGATGTTGTACAAGATCGGATCATGAAACCTTCGCATTATATATGGATAGCAGCAGGCAAAAATATATCTGTCAAAACTACGGATGCCCAAACAGCAAATTTTGTGCTTCTACAATTTAAATAGACTGCTTTACCTTTTTCAGTAAATTGCCTCTCCAAAAAACTTTGTTTATGAAAAAAAATATTTTAATGGCAGTTTCATTACTGGCACTTCTTGTTTTAGTAACTCCATCGATCGTTAATGCCCAGGCATTAAGTTCTGAAGACATAAAAGCACAAATAGTAAAAGAATGGGAAAGATCTAAAGCTTACACTATTGATTACCTGAATACAATGCCTGCTAATAAATATTCTTTTAAAGCCCAGGACAGCATCCGTAGTTTCGCACAGCAAATGCTGCATTTGGCTGGGGCAAATGTATTCTTTATGTCATTGGCAACAGATCAAAAAGCTCCTTCTTTCCCGCAAGACCTGGAACAAAGGGTCAGTGCTCAGACGAAAGACTCCGTTATGTATTTTGTAACGACCAGTTATGATTATGCTATTAGTGCAGCAAAAAGTAGTGATGTCTCCAAATGGGGCGAAAAAAAGAAATTACCGTTCGGTGGATATGAAGAAACAAGATATGCGTTAATAATAAAAGCCATAGAACATCAGGCCCATCATCGTGGACAAACCACAATTTATATTCGTTTGCAAGGAATAAAACCACCACAGGAAAGATTGTTCTGATATTTGACAACTGATAAATAAAAAAGCCTCAATGAAAATCATCGGGGCTCTTTTGTTTTATTAGCAGATCTTATTCGATTGGGATCTTCTTTGCATTATGCTTAAGCCATGTATCAAAATCTTGCAAATCCGGATCTAACTGCCTTGAATATGGCACATGGCGTGTAGAAACACACACTTCTTCAAAATCATGATAGAACTGGAACATGTTTCCCAATTCATCGGCTCCTGGAAAACCAAAACCTCTATAAACATCAGGAGGCACATCATTGTATCTTACCTCTTCACCTAATGCCTTTGTTAATGATGCGGCCATTTGGCTGCACGTCGGCTCATCACCTGCTATACCAATTCTTTTACCAATAAGTTCAGCTCCTTTTTTAAAAATGCCATAAGCACATTTACCGATATCACCAGATGCGATACCTGAAAGTTTTTTATTACCCATTGGAAATGTAATCGCCAATACACCGTCTTCACCTCGTTTAGGTCCCGCACCGAAATAGATCAGGTTTTCCCAATAAAAAGAAGCAAGCAAAAAAGTAGTCGGCACACCGGCGTCGATAAAATATTGATCCGATTCTCCTTTTGCGTCGAAATGCGGCACTTTGAATTTTCCTTGCAATGTTGGCATACGGTTATCTGTAAGCGGAATATGATGACGTGTATCTTCAAGTGTTGACCATATTACATGCTTCAACCCCGCATTCTTTGCTGCTTCTGCCATAATTTTTGCTTCTGCCATTTCTTTCTCAGGAGAAAAATGTGCCCAGAAAAAGGTTACACAAAAAGCTCCATAAGCGCCATTCATTGCTTTCTGTACATCATCTGCATTATCAATATCGGCAACAACGATCTCTGCACCCATTGACGCAAGTTTAGTTGCATGTTCTGAATCGGGATCCCGTGTAACAGCACGAACAGCGAACTCACTGTTCTTATCGTGAAGAATTGCCCGCACTAATCCGCCGCCTTGTGCGCCGGTAGCTCCAAATACTGTTATGATTTTCTTTTGTGCCATGGTTTTGATTTTATAGCAATTTATAACACTATACTCATTCAGTGTGCATTGAATTTTTCCATTTCAGGAAAATTATTTTAGGGGAAGATCTACTTTACGGTTAGCTTCTTTATTACAGTATTATAATAGTGACAGACCGGTGTCATTAAACAAATTTCGCATTTGGGTGTTGGCCGACATATTTCTCTGCCATGAAATGACATCGCCATTCCGGCATCCCAATCTTTTTGCGGGAGTATTTCTTTTATTTGTTTTTCAATTTTTTTGGGATCAGTTCCTGTTGCAATTCCAAGACGGGGAGCTACACGTACCACATGTAAGTCAACGATCACACCTTCGGCCGGCTTACCAGCTTCACGCAAAATAACATTGGCAGATTTACTTCCAATTCCTTTTAATGAAGTAAGACTTTCATGAGTTAATGGAATTTTTTTATCTTCTTTTATCGTCTTTGCAATTTCTATTAACCATTTTGCTTTCGTGGCAAAGTTTCTCACTTTGCTTATAAATGGAAATAATGTTTCTTCAGTAGCTCTTGATAAAGCGTTCATATCCGGGAAAGCCTCAAATAATTTTGGAGCAATAGTATTAATATTTCTGTCAGAATCCTGTGCTGATAAAACAACCATTACCAATAATTGATAAATACTCTTATACTCAAGCGGGTGCTTTGTAGTTTTATATTTCTTAAGCAGCGGCTGTATGGCTTTTGGCCAGTCGATCTTTGATGGCATAACTTAAATTTTCAACCATGAATCTACAATAAAAATAAATGCGGCAAAGGACACTTGTAATCTTATAGGTTAAATAAATTACGGCCGTACTTAATTTTAGCAAGGCAAAATTTTTGCTGGCTTTATTGTCCTCGGGAAGAATGTAGCCAGTCAAGCTTAATTACTATACTTTTGTCATTAGATCAATTGTCATTTCATTAGGTATAAAAATGGAAAAGCCTTCGATCGATAACAATACCCCTGATACGCAAATGCGAAAGCTGGTTGCCATCATGTTTGCTGACATGACCGGTTTTACTGCCATGATGCAGGAAGATGAAGCAAAGGCAAAGATCTTGCGAAACAGACAACAGCAAACATTAGAAACTATTATTCCTTCACATAACGGTACTATTGTGCAATTTTTTGGCGATGGCACATTAAGCATATTCGACAGTGCTATTGATGCAGTAAAATGCGGAATTGAAATTCAAAAAGAATTACAAAAAGAACCCAAAGTAAAACTGAGGATCGGCATAAATTCCGGCGATGTCGTCTATGATACGAAAGGTTTGTACGGCGATTGTGTAAATGTTGCTTCACGAATTGAGTCGATCGCTGTTCCGGGAGCTATTCTTATCTCCGATAAAGTTTTTGATGAAGTAAAAAATCAAAAGGAGATAAAAACAATACCCCTTGGGAAATTTATTTTGAAAAACGTGAAGATGCCTGTAACCGTTCATGCCGTAGCTAATGAAGGATTGGTTACTCCAACGTCAGCACAAATTGGAATAAAAGCAGGTAGTGATAAAAGTATAGCGGTACTTCCTTTTGTAAATATGAGTGCCGATCCGGAAAATGAATATTTCAGTGATGGGATATCCGAAGAGATCCTTAATTCGCTGACACATGTAGAAGGGATACAGGTAACAGCCCGTACATCTTCTTTTTCTTTTAAAGGAAAGAATGAAGATGTAAGAGAGATAGGTAATAAACTCGGTGTTGCGAATATTTTGGAAGGCACCGTACGGAAAGCAGGAAAAAAGATCAGGATAAATGTTCAGTTAATAAATACCGCAGATGGCTATCATGTTTGGTCAGAAACTTATAACAGTGAACTGGAAGATATTTTTGATGTGCAGGATGAAATAGCGAGAAAAATTGTGAACAGGTTAGTAGAAAATTTTGCCATTACTGAGAAAAAAGAAAATATAATAAAGCCACGGACAGAAAATGCAGATGCTTACAATTTATATTTAAAAGGACGCTATTATTGGAACAAGTCAAATCCCGAAGATATACTAAGAGCCATTAAAACTTTTGAAGAAGCAATCAGTCTTGATCCAAATTTTGCATTACCCTATTGCTCACTCTCCTATTGTTATTCTTTTTTAGGTTCATCTGGTTTAATGCCGCCATCGGAAGCATATCCTAAAGCGAAGGATTACACACTGAAAGCGATCGAGCTTGATCCAAACCATGCAGAATCTCATTTATCACTCGCTACAATTAAATTTTATCACAACTGGGATTTTGAAGGTGCGGAAGCTTCACTTAACAAGGCACATGACCTCGGCTTAAATTCTTCACTCTTTAACCAGGTGCATGGTTGGTTTCTTATTGCAAAAGGAGATTTTGAAAAGGCAATTGAAAAGATCCAGCAGGCACTTGCTCTTGATCCGCTGTCGTTACCATTGATTAGTACGCTGGGAGATGCTTACTCCTTTGCCGGACGATTCGAAGAAGGACTTGAACAATACAATAAGCTCATTGAAATGGAGCCCAACTTCAGAAGAGGGTTTGAAGGAAGAGGAATGATATATCTGGCAATGGGCGAAAATGAGAAAGCAGTTAAAGATTTTGAGCAATATCACAAACTTGTTGGCAATCCTTTGAAAGGACTTAGTAGTCTTGGACATGCGTATGCTGCCGCGGGACAGAAGGATAAAGCATTGGAAATAGAAAAAAAATTAAAGTTAAGAGAAGAAAAAGAGCCGGGTGTGTTATTACATATGGACTATGCATTTTTATATACCGGCATGAAAGAATATGATCTTGCTTTTCAATATCTCAATAAGACATATGATCAGAGAATCGGGATCGCCTGTCTCGGTATGATCTTTTGCATCAGGTATCCAATGTTGAAAGAATTAAAATCAGATCCCCGCTTTAAAGAGCTTATTAACAAAATGGGATTGAAGGAATAATTTATTTAAGCTGTTTTCATTTTCAAATAATGCTCCCTTTCTTTACTGTTGAAATGCTCTATTGAATAACGTAGTAAAGTTCTCGGCATCGTTGCGGCATGTTTATCTAAGAAAGTAATTAGTCTTTTTCGATCCTTTGCACAAGCAAATCGCAACATCCAGCCGGTAGCTTTATGGATCAGATCTTCTTTATCATTAACTAAGATCTCAGCGATCTTAAAAGTATCGGTCATTTCACCTTTTCTTATGAAATAACAAGTGCTAAGAATTGCAGTTCTTCGTTCCCAAATATTTTTTGAACGGGCAAGCTTATATAAAATATCATGTGGCTTATCATACAAATAACTTCCGGTCATATACAAACAACCAAGATCACAAAGATCCCAGTTGTTAACACGATCATGTCGTCGCATATACAGATCAAAAAAATCTTTTAATCTTTCTTTAGATATCTTTTTATTACGTGAAGCCTTGTCCATGATGCTTACAGCACCAGCCCTTACTTCATGTATCGGGCTTTCCAATAATTTTTCAATTTCTCCAATTGGCATTTCACCGAATTCTTTTGCTAATGCAAACAGGGTTCCCGTTTTTACACCCATAAACTTATCACCATGGCCGTAATCTCCTACCCCTGTTTTAAAATATCGCTGGATCTTTTTTAATTCAGTATCTGATTGATGATTTTTTAACTGTGCAATAAAATTCTTCGCAGTTAGCTCTTTCTTTAAAATAGAATTGCCCGCCTTTGTTTTGACGGGCCTTTCTATTACTCTTTTTTTTGCTTTGATTAACTTCGCCATATTTATTATCCGTTATAAGCTTTTTCCAGGTCAGCAATAATTATTTTCTTCATTCCCATCATTGCCTGCATCGCTTTTCCAGCTTTTGCTTTGTCTTTATCATTAAGCATTTTTGGCAATACCGGAGGAACGATCTGCCACGATATTCCAAACTTATCTTTTAACCAACCGCACATACTTTCCTGTCCTCCATCTGCAGTAAGCTTATTCCAAAAATGATCGATCTCTTCCTGGGTTTCGCAATTAACATAAAAGGATATCGCCTCGGTAAATTTAAATTGAGGACCTGCATCAAATGCATAGAACATTTGTCCATCCAATTCAAATTCGCCGGTCATTACCTGGTTCTCGGGAAAGAGGCTGCCTTTACCCCAATAATTGATCTTTATGATCTTTGAATTTTTAAAAACAGAAGTATAAAGTTTAATTGCTTCTTCCGCTTTTCCATCAAACCAAAGAAAGGGAGTTATCTTTTGCATGTTTAAAGTTTTTAAACGCTTAATTTTTTTCTGAAAGTTCTTTTACCTTTTCAAGAGCCACTGGCCATGTTTTCAAAAAATAATCTTTGAACTCATCAGTACCATCCATATCAACGGCCAATTTTGTTTTACCATTATTATCCGTTAATCTATAATTTTCCCTGGCTCCTGCCCAACCTTTTGCACTGTCGCTTTCAGTATCTTCTATCCCATCTTTTACCACACCAAGATGCTCGAACGACATGAATTCATTTTTTTTATTTGTAGCGACCGTGCTAACCATTCCTCCGTCACCACCTGGCCCAAGAAATAACACTTTACTACCCTCTTTCCAATTATCGGTTTTTGCATAAGATCCCTCAGCGAATGGTGTTGTCCATTTTCTATACGAATCATCATTCCACAATACTTTCCATACTTTTTCTTTGGGTGCATTGATGTCGATGGAGAAATTGATCTTTTCCATATGATATATTTTGTTTATAAATATAATTAATGCTGTGCTGGTATAAAGATGCGATGAAAAAAATTGAATGCCGGGGTGGAAAAGCGACTGTTTTATAGGGTGTTTCCGACAAATAGAAACCAGGCTTGAAAAATTGGGTTTCTAATTCCGTTTAAATTAAATATCAAAAGTTGAAACAATCAAATTCTAATGGCACATTAGTTGTCTTATAAAATGTATTCATTTTAAAATTGTACTATGAAAAATTTAATCGGCGTCATAATAACCATTGTTTTGATCACCAGTTTTGCTTCTAATGATCGTTCAGGTATACAGGGAACAATAGATCCCCCGGAAGGAGCTAAAAGAATATGGGCTGTAAGCGGTAAGGATACAGTTTCAATAATCCCTGCGCCGGGTAGTTTTATAATGGACGTAAAACCGGGAAGTTGGAAATTGGTAGTAGAAGCAGTCCTTCCTTATAAAAATGCGGAAAGAGAAAGTATTCTTGTAATGGATGGACAAATAACAGATATTGGATTGATAAAACTCACAGATTAAATTAGCAATAATTCCTTAACTGGAACTATTAAGTTCGCTTTCCTGCATCAACTCCCTCATCAAAACCCATTCTTGTCTAAATTTAAAAAGTTTTTCATCAAGAAAATTGAACCAGTGGTGTAGCTTTGTTTTAAATCTTCAGCAGATATATGAGATTTACGGAAACAAAGTAAAATGAAATTCATTGCTACACTTTTATCAATTACACTATTAGTTGCCAGCGCCTATTCCAAAGAAACAAATTACACTGCAAGCACACCGGCCGACCCGATTGTAAGAACGTTCCTTGGTATTTCACTAACAGACTCCATTGATTTTATACGCTGGAAATTATCTATCACTGGTAACAAATATTCAGTGGGATGCGGCTACGGGATTGGCAAGCCAAATACAAATGGTTTTTATGATGAAAAAAAAGTTATTTTAAATGGGATCGTAAGAAAAGAAAACAACATTTATATCCTGGAAAATAAAGATCATGTATTAAGGCTTGCGGAATTAAATGCCAACCTTCTTCACATAGTAAACAACGACAATACTCTTTTAATTGGTGGTGGCGGATGGAGCTACGTTTTAAATAATACGGAACCGATCCCAACAGATCAAAGTAATTTCATAGCAAAGCAAAGTGTTTTAAGAGATTCTATTGCATTCCAGGGAAGAACACCTTGTGGAGTGCCCCACATTATCCAGCCTGGAAAAGAATGTTATAAATTGAAATGGTATCTTGTTCTTTATTATAACAAAAAAAATAAACAGGCTACTTATCGCATATTAGGAACTCCTTATCGTGGGGATGAAGGTGGGAAAAGAGGTAGCTGGAAAACAATAAGTGGTAAAGAAGGCAGAATTATTTATCAGCTAAATGATGCAAATGAAGCTCCCTTTATTTATCTCTTAAAATTAGATGAGGGTGTTCTGATCTTTACCGATTCAAAAGGTAATTTATTGGTAGGAGATCATGACTTTAGCTATACTTTGAATCGTCGCTTCTAGTCAACTTGTTAAAGTCAGATCAATTTTCTTTATTGACATACAGGTTTAAAATTTTTATCCTTGTTTATCGTTAAGGGGACAAACCACCATTTCATGCGATCATTTTATTTAGCTACTCTTCTTTTATTTTCAACCGTTGCAAAATCACAGGTCATTGATCTGAATACAGCAAAAAAATGCTTATATATGACGGAGATCGAAAGAGAAATGCTTTACGAGATCAACAGAGTAAGACATGAGCCCAAATCATATATTCAATACCTGCAGCCAATGCTGAATGAAGCAAACGCTACATTAAAAAAGTTTGGCAAAGGAGAGAAAAATTATAGCGTTACTTTTTCCAGCACAATAAAGGATGGGAAAACGGTGGAGACTACAGATACTACGTGGCATTATATAAATGAGGAACAGGTAAAAGCACTAACAACCCTTATAAGTGATCTTAAGAAATTGAAACCGCTATCTATCCTGAAAGCTGACCGTGGTATTTATAATGCCGCAACAAAACATGCAAAAGATCAGGATGAACATGATTGGAAACTGATGCATACAGGGAGTGATGGTTCGGAGCCATGGGATCGTATCACATCTTTTTCACCAGAAATGAGTTTTGGTAATGAAAATATAGCAGGCAACTCGATGTACGTTGTTACTGCCCGTGATATTGTTATTCAGTTATTAGTGGACAGTGGCATTCCAGGTTATGGGCACCGTTATAACTTACTTGATCCTGCATGGACCTATGGTGCCTGTAAACATGATCTGTACAAAGGAATGCATTGGTGGATACAAAATTTCGGTGTAAAAAAGAAAAAATAAAGTGGATATAAAGATTAAATAATGCTAACTGAAAAAAAATCCTGCCTGATACTTTTTTAATAATAATTATTGAGGCTAATAATTCTCTTCCATTGATCTTGAATGAATCTCCTTTTCGGAAAGCATTTCACCTTCCAGGCAAATACAATATTCATTTTTATTAAGAAGTTCCTGGCGGAATTCCTCTTCCATTTGTGCAAAGTCTTTAAAAAATGCAATGCTTTCAGCCAGCCATTCTTTTTTCTCATTATAGGAATTTTTCAGATAATCATGAATTGAGATCATGTTTTCTGTAACGTTGGTGAGTTTCAATGGCAAAAGCAGTGTACGCATAACGATTAGATTTACGAGGGATATGAAACATTTATGCCAAAATCGTTCCTGTTAATTAAAAAGCCAAAACAGGCGTATTAATTAATTTTAAACGTTTATAGATAAGTTAAAAATGTGGATAAGATGTTTGCTAATAAACCGAAGAATGACAAATGAAAAAAGAGACGATTTTTTTCCACACTATTGATTTGTTGAATTGGCTATCTGTGTCCTAACATGAATTAGTGATAGCTTATAATATCGATACCTACTCCCCCTGCAATCCTAACTTTTTTATTGCCGCTTCTTCGTCTTCATGTGATATTAATAAAATGATCTTAGGATCGATCCCAATTTCCTCTACTATATAACTTTTATCAAATTCTATGATCCTATTGCCTGTTTTGTCAAAAGTTATACCCCAACGTACCACCACCATGCTATAATCATTAGAAATAGGCATTACTCTTTTAGAAATTATTCTTGCTGAATTGCGACCAACGCTTTTGTAAAATTGATTTGTTTGCTCTACTTTTTTTTCATAGTCATTACGGGTCTGCGCCACTGAACCTTTTGGACCTGCGGAAATAACACTATCGGCGCAATAACCTGATATCGTTTTCACATCAAGTTTATCAATGGCATTTTCATACTCTTTAAACAAGTTATCAAGATGATCACGACTCATACTTATGATTTAAATTTTTTTCTTCAAAAAGGACGCCATGATTATGCGTTTCACCTGTAAATCAAAGGCATGTATTTTGAGTACGGGTAAATGAGAAACAAATTGTGGTAATAAAAATATTAATATGCCCATTGTAAAAGTTATTGAAGTGATCGGCTCCTCTGAAAAAAGTTTTGATGAAGCAGTTATACATTGTGTAAACGAACTATCAAAAACAATTCGAGATATTGATTCTGTTTTTATCAGGGAATTTATAATCCATGTGAAAAAAGGAAGACCCGTATCCTATGAAATTATTTGTAACGTATCTTTTCGGATCGATGCTGTGAACAAGTAAGAAGTTTTAAATCAATTTCTAAATTCCTGGCTGATCATAAGACCATAAAATCCGCCATCTAATATTCCAATACCCACGCGGCCAAAAGAAGGATTAAGAATATTTGCCCTGTGTCCGGGAGAGTTCATAAGGTTCACATGTGCTATTTCAACTGTTTGCGCCAATGCCAGGTTTTCTCCCGCAGTTTCAAAATGGATATTCGCTGCTCTCATTCTATCAAACGGATCCTTTCCCTCCAGGTCATCATGTGCAAAATATCCTTTTGCAAACATGTCTTGAGAATGATTCCTGGCTACCTGTAACATTTCAGGATCAGCCACCAAAGGCTTTAATCCACGTTTTTGTCTTTCAGTATTTATCATCTGCAACATCTCCGTTTCATAATTTGGTTTGGCAGTTGCATTATTGATCTTAAAAGTAAGATTGATCTTTTCGTCCGAACCGGGTTGAACTGTAAGACTATTGATCGTTTGCCGAATCGCTTCGTCAAAAACAGGAGCCAGTTTCCTATTGGCCCATTCAGATTGCATTGCCAGG
>VBAS01000088.1:24136-25767 GCA_005882975.1 Bacteroidota bacterium
TCAGTTAATCCATCACGGATCGGCAAAGCAAGTAAGATCGCAGAAAATATTACTGCATATAAATATCCCATAATTGCCCCGGGAATGATCCCTAAAAACTTGTTGATAATATTTTGATGTGCTTCTATCGGGGCACTTCTTGCTATATAGCCAGCGAGAATACTAAGTATTGTACCTGAAATAATAGCTGTTAAAATAAAAGCAATTGCCAGTAACCACGGACCTGCATCAATTATCATATTAATAAAGCTGGCAACATATGGATAAAACAAATAGGCCAAAACAAAACTTCCTGTCCATACTATTAAACTAAGCATGCTGGAAATAAAACCGCGGTGCCAACCGGCAATAACTGCGAGTAATAAGATCAAGATCAGAATTAAATCAACCCAATTCATAAATAAGATTACACATGAATTGAACAAAAAGTTCGCCGAAATTTTTACTCACTTCGCAATTTTAAAAACCGAAATCATTTTATTTAAATTCGATTATAACAAACTCATTTTAAAATAGTGTAGAAAAAAATGCTGCTTTTAAAATGTTTTAAGGATTTATATTCTGCGATCTGAAATTTTTATCTGCACTTAATGGTGGTACACATTTTGGCATTATCAAAATGTATTTTGGTAAAATAAATCTTAGTCATCAAAACAAGTGTTATGAAAAATTCTCTTTATGGCTTTCTTTTTATCATGATCTCAATGTCGCTGACAAGTTGCGAAGTGGTTGGTGGTATTTTCAAGGCTGGTGTTTGGGTTGGTATATTGGCAGTAGCAGCAGTTATCGGATTGATCATATTTTTAATAAGCAAACTCTCGGGAAAAAAGTAAATTCGGTTATTCGGTGAAAACGCTATAACGAATTTTACAAATGAAATATGATGTTATCATCATTGGAGCTGGGGTTGCAGGCTTGCTAGCAACGAGAGATCTTGCAAAAGCTGGTAATCATGTTTGCATATTAGAAGCCGCCGGATCAGCAGGTGGAAGGATATCAACAATTAAAGAAGGTTTTGAAAATTATGCAGAAGCCGGTGCAGAATTTATACACGGCAAACTACCTTTTACTTTTCAATTACTAAAAGAAGCAGGTTTGTCTTACGAAGCAGTGGAAGGCAAAATGATCAGTGTTCAACAGGGACAATGGCAAACCGAAGAACATGATGAACATTGGGATGAATTCATGCGGCAATTAAAAAAACTAAAAATAGATATAACTATACTTCAATTTTTAGAAGAAAATTTTTCCGATCCTAAATATATTCAACTCCGTCAGGCAGTGCAGCGATTTTCGGAAGGCTTTGACCTTGCAGATATTTCCAAAGCTTCCATCCTTTCCATAAAAGATGAATGGCAGAATATAGAAAAAAAGCAATACAGGATCAAAGGCGGTTATATCCAACTCATAGATCACCTGCTTAATTCTTGTCTAAAACATAATTCCGAATTTCATTTTAATACATGTGTAACTAAAATAGAACATGAGGAAAGTAATGTGATCGTGCACACTACTGACAACAAAAAATTTCAGGCAGATAAATTGATCATCACTGTTTCTGCAGGCGTATTACAATCAGGTACTATTCAATTTAAACCCGCATTAAGTGATCACGCAGTTGCGATTCAAGG
>VBAS01000088.1:25772-37770 GCA_005882975.1 Bacteroidota bacterium
GATTCAAGGTTTGGGATTTGGTACGGTGATAAAATTCCTGCTCGAATTCAAAACAAATTTCTGGAAAGACTTTGATGATGAAACTGGGTTTTTATTGACCGATGAAGAAATACCAACCTGGTGGACTCAGTTACCCTCAGAAAGTAATTTACTCACCGGTTGGCTTGGCGGGCCAAATGCAACCAAAAAAATATTTGAGCCTGACCCTTCATTATTACAAATTGCCCTCCTATCATTATCATCGATCTTTCACATTCCACCAGCAATGCTGAAAGAAGAACTTAGCAATTATAAGATCATCAATTGGCTGAACCACCCACACGTAAAGGGAGGTTATAGCTACAATACACTATATTCTGATAAGTCAAAAGAAATATTAGCAACACCGGTAAACAATACCATCTATTTTGCAGGAGAAGCGATCTGCACCGGCGACTCGCAGGGAACAGTTGAAAGTGCTTTGCAAAGTGGGCATGATGTAGCTAAAATGATGATAGGGCATCTCCGATCAGAAAAAAAAGAATAGGTGCCTATTCATCTTCAGGATCAGGAATACTATAAGAATTATTTTCCTCATCTTCCTCTCCTATTTTTTCATCAGCATTATCATCCTCACTTCCCGGCACATCAAGATCATTTCCACTCCGTCCAGCTGACTCGTTCAGCCTTTCGCCATCTTCATCAGTATTATCAACAGTTGCGGCCGTCAATTGATCATCATCCAGCGTTGCCATCGACTCTGTGCTACGTTGTAACAGATCTCTTTCAGTACTGGTGACATTAGAATTATTATCCGTTAAAATATCTTCGTCTGTGTCCAACAGCTCATTTCCTTCCTCATCAGCTGATGAAATAGTTGTATCGGCCATTTCACCAGCCGGCAGCGGCCTGATATGTTCCTGGCCGGGAATATCCTTCACTTCCGGAAGATCAAGCGTAGCCTCATCAGGTTTTAAAAGTTTTTTATCACGTTTTGATTCCGGTAGATCGCCAGTGGTCTTATTATTCTTTTTTGGAATTGATTTCATAAAAAATATTTAATAGAATAATATCTACATAGCAAAATCATGCCCCGATGCAAAATGGGCTAAGCAAAAAAATAAAAAGATGGGAAATGTGGAATCTTTTTCCTGTAATTCTAAGAAGTATTTAATGATCAGCAGTAAAAGTATAACACCAGGCCTCTCCTTCTAAAACAGTTTCACCGTCCTGTCGTACTACCTTTATTTTTAGCTGCGTAACCGGTTTTGTTTCATGTTTACTTATCACTTCCACTTCAGCGGTAATTGTATCGTCAATAAAAACAGGCGCTGTAAATTTCCAATTTTGGCTTAGGAAAACGGTACAGGGTCCTGGCACACAAGTTTTTTAAACTTTGTTTTAGCCACGAACGATTCATCAAAATGAAGTGGATTATAATCACCACTCAATGCCGCAAATATTTTTACATGATCTGCTGTTAAGGTCATACTGCGTGTTGCTTTTTGTCCTATGGTAATTTGCATGCGTTATAGTTTGCCTCTAATTTACTCAATTTTGCAGCTTATTCTCCTCTTCAATTTCTTCAATGATCACTTTCTCTTTTTTTATTCCCTGCCTTAAAAGATAAAATAAACTCATATACATATTCGCGATCCACACTAGGGAAAAACCGGAAATGATATAACCCCGCCAATCTGGAAACAATAAATAATACCGCGTTATAATAAGTATAACTACAGTAACGTAATGACTAAAACAATATTCACAAGTGAGCATGTAGAAAAATTTTCTTAAAACGAATAGCTTGTTCCTTCTACTGTTTAATTCGCAAAACTTTCGTGGTTCTTTAAAAATCTCCTCATGAGTAACAGTCCATGAAATGCAGGCAACAGGTAATGCAATAACGAAAAGATAAATAAGCTGCGTGGTTAAAGACATGACAAATAACTTTAATGAATAAACATAATCATTCCACGCAAACCAAAACCAAGCCAAGCCTTTGAGTTAGACTTCAAAAGAAAGAACCCGGAAGTTCCGGGTTCTTTCTTTTTGTATCACGATTACTATACTGATCTACTGTAAAAACTCCATTTATTTCAAATCGGTATAAACAACTCCTTGGGCATTCATCAATGCTATTTCAGATACTCCATTTTTAATAAGAGTTACATGATACACCTCATCGTTTCCATTGGATACTCTACGTGTAATGCTATATAAATCGTTTCCATAAGTGTTGATCGCATTGGTGATCACAACATCAGGTACATACGTGTTAAGCACAGGTAAAGAAGCCTTAAAACTTTCGCCTCTCATCATATACCATGGTTGCGTATTATAATATACCCGAACGATCCTGTTATTATCGCTTTTGTAAGTGGCATACCACCAATCGCTGGTCATCGGCATCCATGTTACAGTAGTTGCAGTAGGATAACTTGTTTCGAAATTGGTTTTAATAGTAACGGGTACTTGGGAACCATTAAACTCCGGATTAGTTGTTGTCTTAGTCGTTGTCACTACTTCCTGGGCATTTATTGTATAAGCAGCTGCCAGGATAATTGCTGCGCAAAATATTTTTTTCATAGATAACAAATTTAAAAAAGGTTAAACAATTGATTTTATCTACTAGAATAAAAAACAAGAATAGTGCCTATGATTTTTTTTTAATTCTTACTTGCAGGAAATGTGTCCTTTAGCGGCTATAAAAATTTAATCGTTTATTTCCGCGGTATCAACATTGAAAGGTGTTCAGGTAAATAATTTCTTATACATGATTAACTTGGGTAAAACATTCCCAACGCTTGCAAATTATTTATTCTTATTATCCGCTGGAGGCAAGATCATCATCATATAAACATATAGGCCAAGATTATCGGAAAGAATTTCATCGGCGCCAACGGTTGCATTATTTAATAATCGTGACCCGCTGGGGTTAAGACAACCCAATACAACGCGGTTTGTTTTAAAATTAATTGCTCCTGTTTTTTCAGGAACGATCATATAAGGGGATTCAGAATTCTTTCCATAAAATTTAAAACTGCTACCGTTAAGTCTCATAAGACTATTAAGACTCATGCCTGAATAAATCCCATCTTTAGAATTCCATACATTCTCGCTGATGATCCCATCATAATTTGTGATAGTTCCTGCATTCATATTTCCACCAATGATGAGATAGGCCGGTTTGCAAAGATTGACATTGTCTTCCCAAATAAAAACTGCCTGCCTGCTTGTCTTTGGAAACAGTACTGTACATTTTGCCACTTCTTTTTCAGAAAAATAATAAACATCTTTAATAACATTTTTCGGCCCAAAAACACTTACAAGATATTCATGAGAATAAAATTGTAACAGGTCTTCTGCAAATTGAATTTCTTCAGGCAATGGAAGCACTTGTTGATTAATTGCAAAAGAGTAAAGTGTATCCTCATCTTTTTCAATGATCTTATTTGCTACCACTGAAAAGTTTTTCTTTTGAAATAAAATAGCTACCGTATCATTTTCATTACCACAGAAAAACCCCTCCTCTTTTAATTCTTCAAGGTTTTTTGTATACTCATTTTTTAAAGAAGTAATATATGTAAAAGAAGAATTATTTTTTGTATGATATGTTTCAATAGTTCTTTTAATATTCAACGTGTCTTTTTTCTTTTTACTCTTTTCAGGTTTTGCATTATAAATATTTATGACTAGGTCATTTCGAAAACTGTTTCCACCTGGAAGAAATTTTTTCTTATTTAAGTAGCTTTCAAGTTTTTTAGGAGAAAGAGAAGATGCATAAAGAAAATCCTTAACTGAATATCCCTGGCCATGCACATTACATGCAATTAAAAATGAAATAAGAAATAGTAAAGATCCCCTCATAAAAGAATTTATTCATTAATACACACTTAGAAGGTGGGGTTTACAAGAATATTGGGGTGAATATCAAAAGGCAGGTATAAATGGTTTAACAATAACCATACCGGGAGAAAGCTCAGCACATGTTCACACTTCAAAATTACTCATTTATTATAAGTAATTGATAGGCTTTTTACTAAATATTACGGGAATACTATGACCTCCATTTAATCGTTCCTTCCTTGCTTTCCTTTACCCTGAATTTGACGATTTTCTTGATGAGGGTCAACGGCAATGGTTTATCATGCGGAAACTGAACGGAACCTTCCGCAGTTTTATATTCTGCAAGTTCTTTTGCAAATGCTTTGATTGCAGATGGCATGGGATAAAAACCAATATGTTTCTTAAATACAGCAAATGTCACAAGTATTTTCTGATAAGAATAAGCTGGCATGCGCCATTTCAACTCTTCTTTTGCACCTGGTGCCGCTGTCGTGATACACTCATGCAGCTTCCATAATTTTTCCTGCAACTCTGGTGGTGAAGTGAATATATATTCATCTATTGTTTTAGGTTTCATTTGAAATATTATGAAAGTTAATTTCTTTTACTGGCCAACCATATAAACCATACGTTCAAAATTATATATAAGATCAAAACTACCTGCGATGCAGCTATATCAAATTTATACGCTTTAGCGATCTTATTCTTTTTTATAAGGTTTAATGAGTACGCATTTGCAGCAATTGTCGTAAAAATGAAAAATAAGGTGATACCATGCAGTAAGTCAACCAGTGTAAATGAACTCGATTCCGGTAATGCAGAATCAATAATGTATTTGTTACCTATGACAGCGAATAATGCACCTACTGTTAATCCGAACCGGGAATCCATACCATCAGCATGAATATAAAAACAGACATAAGAAATAAGAAATGCGAGATACATTCCTAAAAACATTTTCCAAAACAACCCTGAAGCTTCCCTGTTAATAACCAGTCTTACCCGGAATGAACTATATTCTGTATGTGGCTTGGCGAGTGTTTCATCACCAAAACCTGTTTCATACACTTTTATTCCTGTCGAAAGCAAACAGCTATCAATTGACCAGCCACGCAATGTAAACCGCGAATCGTAATGCTGTCCAATTGTATCCGCAACAAAAATCAATGATCGTGAATCGTATTGGGAATTTTCAAATGCGATCCGAAGGCTTTGCCTGTCAAAAGGAAAATTGGCAATTCTCCATGAATCTTTCATTACGCATTGCAATTTCATTTGCATAAATATCCTTTCATTACTGCTATCAATTGTCACAAATGATTTGGTCACAGTTTTAGCCTGTGGCACTTCGAGGTTATTATAAAAATCAAAATCCTTGTTTTTATATTTTAGCCAGATCCAGAAGTTAACCGCATATTCCTTTTGCTTAAAATCGATATCATGTATGCTTGTAATGTAGATACCTATGCTAACAGTATCCGGTTTTGCATCCTGCGCATTTGTCTCCAGGTAAAAAAATGAAAAAAGAAAAAAAGAAAATGCTTTGAAAATAAAATTATTCTTCATGTTTATTTTTGCAAGTAGGAAAGATAGAAAACTGCTAATGAAAAACAAAGTACTTCTACAACGTATAATTTATCAGATCTTATAGATGAGAAAGTATTATTTTTTAACTTTTCCGGGCTGATGCATTATAAGTTTATTTATCTGCTCCTGGATAAGAATTGGTGATTGTGATTCTATAAGATAGCTATGAAGCGCCGGTCCATTTTCCCAGGCATTGGTTCCGTCTTCTGCTATTTTTATTTTGCCTGTTTGAATATTCCACCATGGCTTATATCCTTTTACAGCGATCAACACAGCAGTTTCATCCCAACTCATTCTTCCGGCACTATCCTGAGGGCTCAAAGGGATACAGATCCGGAACACATCTTTTACAGGACTATTTTTAATGGATCGATCGTTTACCAATGGCAATCCCGTCTTTATTTTCATCCCTATTTCCACGCCGCTGAATAATATCGGGGTCTCCCAATTTTCAAAAACATTTTTGGAAGATGCTGCATCCATTCTAACATTGAATTCATTTCCGGCAGGGAAACTGCCCGCCATACAAACCAATTGCTTTACTTTCTTCCTCACTAATTCTTTACCTGTAAGCTTTGAATATTTATCAGGAGGTGATTGAAGCAAGTCTGCAAGATTTGTAAGAAATCCTACTGTTATTATTGTTACTGATCCATCAGGTTGTGAAGCCAATGATCTTCTATAAACTTCGATCGCACTTAATACTTCCTTGTTCTTTTTTATACTATGGGGATAATTCAAAAGAAGTGTATCTGTCCAATGCTGACCGTCTTTTAACTCCAAAGCTTTCGATTTGGGGACACCAATTAACAGATCCGGCCTTCTGAAATAAGTATTTAGTACATCAAATACAGCAGCTACTCCTTCATATTTTGTGCTGGCAACAGTTGCAAGAATATTAATATAACCGCTGTCAGCAAATGCATGCAACAAAGCAATGGCTCCTACATCATCATAGTCGGGCCCCATATCACTGTCAAAGATCACGGGGACAGCCTTATTTTTTTGAGCCTGCGATGAAACAGAGCTCATTAAGCAAAAACAAACTAATATTTTATAGATCACTTTTGAATTTATTTTTTATAATATTCATTCCAGGTTATTGTCATACCGGTTTTAGCAGATTGTCTTGCGGCATCAAGGATCTTTACCACAATATCATTTGTTTCAGGTGAAGAAAGATCATATTTATTCATTTTAATATTACCGCGGATCACATTTGCAAAATAAACAAAGGGATCATTGCGATCATTTTTTAAAGCAGATGCTGTGAGGGTTTGAGCTTCCTTTTTCTCATCTTCTTTTATCTGCATATTTGTTCCATCCTTGCAAAAAACAAAACCGGTTTTTCCATACACCTGCATGTCTTTACGACCAAAAGGCCAATTCCATGATGCTTGAATGATCACCTGCGTTTTTTTATAGGTAAGGATGATCGTTGCTTCATCATCAACCTTTGGATACAGGTCGGGTTTTATTTGTTGAGTGACTGCAGTCACTGTTAATGGAGTTTCTCCATTCATGAACCATGTCGCGAGGTCAGCGCCGTAACAACCAAAATCAGTCAGGGCTCCACCCCCATTTAAGACAGGATCAGTAAGCCAATGGAGGAATTCAGGGCTACAACCGATCTCCACAGGTCCCCGATGACCGGTATGAAAAACTATTTTACGGATATCACCGATCAGCTTTTCCTCCTTGACCATTTGGTAAGCTTTTGCATTACTTCCATACCAGGTGGTTTCATAGTTAGTGAGCAAATAAATATTATTTTTTTTCGCCAGGGCCATCATCTTTGTTACATGTTCATTGCTAACAGCTAAAGGTTTTTCAACCATAACGTGAATACCACGAGGTGCACAATACTCCACAACCCTTAAGTGTTCATAAATATTATTAAACGCAAGCACAGCTTCAGGTTTTGTTTTTTCAATCGCTTCTTCCATGGTATTATAAACAATACTCATGTTATAGCCATATCGTTTTGAATACTTTTCCGCCAGCAAATGATCATTCTCTGCAATGCCTACAACCTCAATATCTTTTTTATTTTGGTACCCAAGTATCCCGCCTACATGATCATGCACAAGACCAACAACAACGACACGCAGTGGTTTTTGTTTTAGAGTATCACTTTGTGCTATCGCTGGTGTATAAGTAGAGATAATGAATAATGCTATCAAAAAACGCAGAAGCATAGTATTGATTTTTAACAAATATAACTTTTGTAGTAACGGCAGTTAAATTATAAATGGCCTGTATTTATGGCTAAGGATAGCTAAATTTACAATCCAGAATAAAATTTAATTATGAAGGTTAAAATTTTCGCAAGCATTACGGCAGTAATAATGTTTTCAATTGGATGTTTAGCACAAAATCCACCCGTAGAAACTCAAAAGCCGAATTCAGATTACAAACCAGCCAGGGCCGGACAAACAAGAGTGGCAGGTGTAAAAACAAAAACGCCCTATAAAGTAGATAAGATCGCTGAAAAATTAGGATTACCATGGGCCGTTATTCCTTTTCCGGATGGACGACTACTAATAACTGAAAGAAGAGGTTCTATGCAGATCCTTGATGCGAACGGTACTGTTTTGAAAAAGATCACGGGTTTTCCTGAAGTTGATGCATCCGGCCAGGGAGGCATGCTTGATGTTGCACTAGATCCGAACTTTAGCAAAAACAAAATGATCTATTGGTCATTTTCAGAAAAGAATGGTGTGGGAAATCTTATGGCTGTTGCCAAAGGAGAGCTCAATGAAGCGGAATCAAAAGTTCAAAACCCCGTCGTTATTTTTCGTGCAACTCCTCCATTAAAAAGCAGTATGCATTTTGGTTCAAGACTAGTTTTTGATAAAGATGGAAATCTTTTTGTAAGCACTGGAGAACGATCCATCCTTGAAGGACGAAAGCAGGCACAGTGGCTTAATTCCGGGCTTGGAAAAATTTTTAAAATAACAAAAGAAGGTAAGCCTGCACCGGGCAATCCTTTCATAAATCAAAAAGATGCAATGCCGGAAATATTTGCTTATGGATTTCGCAATGCGCAAAGCCTCGATATTAATCCTGCAACCGGTGAAGTATGGGAAGCAGAATTTGGCCCGCGGGGGGGCGATGAAGTAAACATTATAAGATCCGGTAAAAACTATGGTTGGCCGACTATTACTTATGGTCTTGAATACTCCGGTGGAGATGGCATTCAGCAAAAAGAAGGAATGGAACAACCGGTTTATTATTGGGATCCAGTCCTTTCTCCAAGCGGAATGACTTTTTATAAAGGCAAGGATATTCCCGAGTGGAAAAATAATTTATTTATTGGCGGGCTCAGCAGCATGCACATTGCACGCCTTGTTATTGAAAATAATAAAGTGGTTGGCGAAGAAAGATTACTGGACGACAAAAAAGAAAGGTTCAGAGATGTTGCTTACTTCAACGGTATGCTCTATGCAGTTACAGACGGAGGCAATCTTTACAGAATAAGTAAAAAATAATAAGTCAATAAATAAGTTTTCTATCGTGTTGGTAGTCTTGCCCCGGCTTGAAATTTGATATTTCATTCTTGAGATATGAAGAAAAAAGAAAATTTATGGGAATTGCTGCAAAGACTGGATGAAGAAGCTGGTCAGTTTAATTTTCATTTAAATGAAGCCAACCGTTATTTTGATAATACAGCTTTAGCAACAAAGNTAGCAACAAAGAAAATATTAGAAAAGCATGAAAAAAGATTGCATAAACTGATCGCAAAAGTTCAAAGATCATTAAGATCTTTCCAGGGACAACAGGTAAAAAAACCAAAAAAAAACGCATGAAGATTGTTACCAAATGATATAAGTAACTCCTTCTATCATTTGATATTGACGTCCTGATTTTAAACCTCCCTGGTAACCCGGGCGGTCAAGCGAAGTATACCAGGTAAAAGTCGCTGACCCGATACTTTTTAATTTTCCCCGGATAGATTTATCATCAAAAGTTGAATAATAAGTGACCTGGTTATTGCCAATAGATTTTAGTTTCCCACGGTAAGCCTCATTTTCATGAGAATAATAATAAGCAAAATCTTTAAACCCTGCCGTTTTTAACTTGCCTCTCACCGATTCATTTTCCTGGTCAAGATAATAGTTGAATAAAACATTGCCTATTGATTTTACCTTTCCGACCAGCGCTGGATTTTCTGTAGATCCATAATAAGTAATTGAAGTAATGCCTATATTTTTAACCTTGCCATTAAGCATCGAATCAAATTGCTTTTCATAGTATTCAACTCTACCCATATATGGTTGTAATTTCCCCGGTTCTGTATAAAAACGGCCAGGCTCCATTTCATTTCCCCATTCAATCACTTTGCCATCCTGAGAAATTTTTATTATGATCTTTTGATTTGTTATAAAAGAAAGTGATGAAAATTCAGCGCCACCCGAAAAATTTATAAACTTCAAAGTTTGTGAGTGTCCTGCGATATAAATCAAAAAATAAGCTAAGAGAGTCATTGACCTTTTCATATATCCTCAATTTTCATAATGAAGGTAAAACAAATCATTTATAATCTGGACAAGATACAATCGTACTTATACTCTACCGGGCTTTCGCATTTCAGGATCTTACCCGCAATGTTTAACAAGAACTCTTTCCTGTTTAATTGTTAAACATTCAATTATCTTGTTTGTAAACTGGATCCCTGTGAAAGAAAAAAATAAATTGTTCATTGCTGTAGTAACAGTCCTCACTGTATCATGCTCTGATATGGAAACGAGCAACTTTGAAAATAAGCCAATATCAGTAAGAAAAGAATCCAGGGTTGTTAAGTCAAAAAAGAAAAAGCAAAACATAAAAATTGTAGCAACCGAAAATACAAAAAACAAGCCTGCTCCCATAAACAAAAAGCAAGAGGAAAAAGAAACCGCTGTCATACCGGGAAATACCGCGATAATAAATATTCTTACCAAAAAGGTGAATAACTATGCTATTCAAAATGACATGTCAACCGAATATTGCTTTTTGATAGATATGAGTTTGCCAAGTGGCCGCAATCGCTTTTTTATTTATGACATAAAAAAGAATTCAATTATTTATTCAGGGCTTGTTTCTCATGGAAGCTGCAATGAAACATTTCTTGCACGTCCGAAATTCTCCAACGAATCTAAAAGTGGTTGCAGTTCCCTGGGAAAATTTAAAGTGGGGGAATTTTATAACGGCAAATATGGAAGATCATTCAGGCTATATGGATTAGATAATTGTAATTCTAATGCGTATAAGAGAGCAGTTGTTATACATGGCTATGACTGTGTACCAGATGAAGAAATTTATCCAAGAGTACTTTGCAATAGTCTTGGCTGTGTAATGGTATCCTACAAGTTTTTTGACAAGATCTCCCAGATGATCAAGTCATCTGAAAAACCAATTGTGCTTTGGATCTATCAATAAAAACTCTTGAAAATTATCTCGACCTTAAAACTATGCGTATTTCTTTATTCTTTTTTAATAGCAGATCATTTCCTCTCACCTCATAATGATCAATGCCGCTTAATGTAGAAAGAAAAGTATTCTCAAATTCAATATCATTACAGCTCATCTTTGTACTTACCACCTCGGTAAATTTTACCATCTTTTTATCCAAATTATAATTTCCATTGATCTGGTTGCACCCACCATATCCCGTAAAAGTTTTAGCATTCACATCAAAAGTAATATGTGCATCTCTGCGGCCACCGCTTTGCTGGACCGGCACCCCTTTCATTTCCACTACTACCCATTCCTGGTGGCCCCACCCTGAATCTGGGGAAAGTTTTGGACTACAATTAAATGCCGGGATAAGAATTATAGCGAAGATTAAGTTTTTCATGCTCTTTATTTACATTGCTCTTTATATTATATATAAAATTGTGCCAGCCGCCCTTCATTTATTTGTAAAGAATTGCACCGTATACAGACTGGCATATTTTTTTGTCTTATCAGCATTGACATTTACATATTTATAATCGGAATTTAAAAATCACTAGTATGAAAAGCTTAAAATCATTTCCGTTGGCAATTTCTTTTTTAATTGTAGCATTATTCATGCACAGTACGACATGGGCACAAAAAGAAAAAGACGACGATAAAGTAATCGCTGATGCTCTGATTGCTAAACAAGATTTCATAAAAGCGGATGCGTTAATGCAAAGTTTATTTGACAATTCTTATGGTTATTGGAGGCGCCGCAGGCAACGGTGCAGTGTATCATAAGGGATCACTGATCGGTATGGCAAGTATGAAGCAAGTATCAGTTGGTTTTCAATGGGGCGGCCAGGCCTATCGTGAGGTCATATTCTTTGAAACTGAAGCTGACCTGAACAGATTTAAAGAAAACAAAATAGAATTTTCCGGACAAGCGTCTGCAGTTGCAGTAACAAAAGGTGCCGCTGCTAATATGAAATATGAACATGGAGTAATGATATTCTCTCAAACAAAAGGAGGATTAATGTATGAAGCTTCTGTGGGCGGACAAAAGTTTAAATTCAGATCATTATAATAATTAAGAACTGTCAATGGTAAAGCCGGTAACTTACCGGCTTTTATTATATAAGAATGGAAAAGTCGCAGCTTT
>VBAS01000088.1:37868-48064 GCA_005882975.1 Bacteroidota bacterium
AAAATTCAGACAAAGATCAACAGTTGGATACCTGAAAAGGTACACCAGGCTATTACAGTTACTATAAAACAAATGATACGTGGTGTTTTATTTGGTGCTAAACATACATCATCACATGTATCAGTAGGCATTAGTTTAAGAGATCGTGAGGACGCGGTAAGAAAAAAAATAGAATCATATAGAAACACGGCGGCAATTGAAGGCGGTATTACAGGTGCCGGAGGCTTTTTATTAGGTCTTGCCGATTTTCCTATTTTGCTTGGCATAAAATTAAAGTTGCTATTTGATATTGCTTCGTTGTATGGTTTCAATGTGTATGATTATAAAGAAAGAGTTTATATACTCCACATTTTTGAGCTTGCATTTTCAAGCGATGAGCATAGAAAGAGCGTCTATCTCAAAATGACAGATTGGGAAACAAAGCGAAATTCCCTCCCTGAGGATATCAACCAATTTGACTGGAGAAATTTTCAACAGGAATATCGTGACTATATTGATCTTGCAAAGATGGCTCAACTCTTACCAGTCATCGGTGCACCAGTTGGCGTAATAGTAAATAGTCGCTTGATAAAAAAATTAGGCATCACAGCAATGAATGCATATAGAATGCGACTGATCAAATGAAGAAACTCTTCTAAGCCACCATGATTTGTTTAATCTAATTGGGATTTAATTCATTTCTTCTTCAACAACTGTGGAATTAATTTAAAAATGATGAAACGAGTAATGTAATTATGTTGTTAATATTCTACATCTCAAATTTTTTACAAGCCAAATTATTAGGGAACAATAATTGTTGCCTTAATAAAAACATTTTTATGGGAGATGTAAAAAATCTTACAGCTGATGACGCTGTTGAAAAAATCAGGGAGATTGCGAAAGATGCAAATATTTGCATGTTTGTAACTGACCTTTCAAACCTACCTCTTGCAGGAAGACCTATGGCTACACAGGAAGTAGATGAACAAGGTAATATCTGGTTTATGAGTGACCGGAATAGTGACAAGAACAAGCATATCGAAAATGATGACCAAGTTCAATTATTTTATTCTCACACTAATAATTATGAATATTTGAGTGTCTTTGGAAAAGCAGAAATTGTAAATGACCGATCAAAAATTTCAGAACTATGGACACCCATGGCTAAAACATGGTTTAAAGAGGGAAAGGATGATCCCAATATCAGCTTGATAAAAGTAATACCTGTGGATGCTTATTATTGGGATACTAAAAACAATAAAATGGTTTCTTTAATAAAATTTGCAATGGGTGCGGTAGGATTATCACCAAAAGATGATGGAGGTGTTGAGGGAAAACTGAAAGTTTGATCTTCCGCTTAATGAGCCAATAGTAGTTATTTTTTTTTACAAAGTGTCTCGCAACATCTTCATATAAGCTAGTCCTTTTTTCTTGGCAAAATCAATATTACGCATTGGGATGCTTTCCGGGTCTTTATAATTTGCTAAAGCCTTGGTCATGCTTTCTTCGCGAAGCAGATGAAGCATAGGATAGATCGACCTGTTCGTATAATTAGCAGGATCGTTTTCATCGGAGTTAGCAAAAAGATATAACGGGTGAAAACTTGCTACCTGGTAAATTCCTTCATAACCGTTTCTTTTCAATCGATCATCTGCCAGAGAAAGCAGGTCAAGATAATCATGAAATTTTTGAAAGGCGTTGGGGAAAATAAGAAAGCTGGTTTCAATTGATGGATCATTATCCAGCCTTTTCATTTCGGATAAAAATGAAGCAAGACATATTTTCTTATCCGTACTTTCCTCAACCTTATAAAATATAGATTCTTGTTTTGCTACATTAGCGGCAAACGGACAAAAATTGCAACCAATAACCACATCAATGATCCATTTTTTTGTTCTATCAATTATTTGTTCAGAATTCATCACGACCAAAGTTAGCTGAAGTATTTTTTATAATTTTTTTACTGCTCTCAAATAATCATACTGAAGGTCCTCATGCAAACCTTTCAACGCTTTGTTTATATTCTTTAGCTGATTTTGATAAATATTATTAAGAACAGGATTCTTATCTATTGAAATATTCAATTCTTTCATTGACTCACAGAAATAAATAAGCAATTCAATTTCTATGATCGCAAGGCCGCTGTACCGGATATACTTTTTAACATTGCGAAGAATTTTCCGCAATGTCTTTTTTACAAAATAAACATTGCTCTTATTCATATCCGCAAACTGCAATGCCATTTCCTCCTTCACTGCTTTTATATAGGCAGGGTTATCATGAGCTTCAAAAAGCAAGTATGTCAGTAATTCTTTATTCTCTTTTTTAAAACGAGCCAACCGGAGACAAAGCTCAACAAGTGCAGGAGCAGGTGAGTTAACAAGTTCCTGTTTTAATTCGTTTATAGTAGAAGCTTTCATTTTATGCAAAAAAAATTGAGAACAAGATTATAAAATTGTTCTCAATAAAAATTATTTCAGACTAAACTGCTGAGCAAGGCAAACGCTGCCTTTTATTTTGTAATACGAATGGGTTTTTAGATCCCTTCTTCGATTACCATCTTTTATTATCAGTCTTTTTTGGTTTTGCAACCGAAACAGACATCGCTCTGCCTTCAACCTCTTTGTTGTTCAGACCTGCGATCGCTTTTTTAGCGTCTTCGTCAGAATCCATTTCAACAAAACCGAAACCGCGGCTACGTCCAGTTTCACGGTCACTGATAACTTTGGCAGATGATACTGCACCAAATTGAGAAAATAATTTGTTCAGATCATCATCTGTTGTGTGAAAACTTAGGTTCGAAACGTACATGTTCATAAAATCAAAATTTTTAAAATAAATAAAATAATACCTGTGAAGAAGTTTACAGAAAAAGTACAAAGGAGACTAACTGTTACTGAGGGGAAAAGTAAAAATTTGAATTGACCAAATACTAAATGCAGTAAAACTTAAAATCACGGGGTGAAGATAGGTTATTAGCCGGATAATGGCCTTAAATATAGAATCTATTTTGCATTCCGGTATTCAGCAAAACGTTCTATTGCAGCATATTAATAAGAAGTGCTAATTCTTCCACACGGCACCCACGCCCGCATCCCATAACTTTTTATTAAAGGCAGGAATACTTTTTTCCAGGAACTCAACTCCCCTGCTTTTAAGTGTGACCCATTCAGCATTCAATTCATTCATCCTGTCTATAGAAGGTTGATTCACTCTTGGAATATCACTTTCAGTTTGATTAATAAGAAATAAATAATTGGCCGTGAACTTGGCGGGGAAATTATCAGCATCGTCATACACTTTCGTTTTTCGTTGAATCATATCCTCATCCCATGTCTTCATTTTTTTTACCAATGAATCTCCTTCAACTTTTAATGCAGTGTATTTTGTATCCGGTAAGGATGCAAGTAATGACTCCAACTGTTCTCTTTTTGCATTTAAGCTGTTTACCATTTTATGCATTGTTGTTAATTCGTTTTCCATACTGGTCATAACAGTATTGTATTCTTTGTAAGTGGCGGCATCCGTTGGGTACAACGGGTTTGCTAATATCACCGCATCAGTTGTAAGCTTTTGTTTGCCCATTTTTAAGGTAACCGTATATTTTCCCGGAATGGCTTTATGTCCACGATAGCTGCTTTCAATATATGCATCCGGTACGCCGGGCATAGTTGAATAACGCATATTCCACACAAAACGATTTAATCCTTTTGTTATTGACAATACTGGCTCCGCCGACGGTCCGCCGTCATATTTTTTATAAGTACTATCTTTTTTTGAACTGTAAATATGAACAACATTTCCTGAAGCATCTTTTATTTCCATTGTCAAGGTGTCTGTCTTTTTTGATTCCGGTAGCTGATAATAAATTACAACTCCTGTTGATGGATTGATGCCTCGTGTACTACTCAAACCGTTAAAGTCCGGACTAGTCTGATCTAATTCGCTGCTCCCGTTTATTAAGTAAGCAGGCGAAGGATCAAAAATTGAAAATGCAGTGTCCTTTTTATATTGGCGGATCAAACCCAGATCATCCAAAATCCAAAATGCCCTGCCGGAGGTAGCTGCAATTAAATTTCCCTGGTGAATACGAAGATCAGTAACTGGCGTAACAGGCATATTCAGTTGAAATGGTTCCCAATTTTTTCCTCCATTCCATGAAATATAAATGCCGGTCTCAGTTCCGGCAAATAGCAGGTCTTTCCTGGTATTATCCTCCCGAACAACTCTTGTAAATGCACCATTGGGTATTCCATTGTTTATTTTAGTCCATGTTTTACCATAGTCAGTTGTTTTATACAGCCCCGGAGTATGATCATTGAATTTATATCTTGTTGTCGCGATATAGGCTGTGGCTTTATCAAATGGAGATATTTCGATCGCATTTATTAAACATTCCTGTAAACCTGCTGGTGTTACATTTTCCCAATGTGCACCATTATCTTTTGTTAAATAAACATACCCATCATCACTGCCAGTATAGATCACACCTTTTTCATGCGGAGATTCGATGATGTATGCAAGTGTTCCATAGTTTTCTGCACCTACTGCTTCGTTAGTATAAGGCACCCCGGGTTTACCTTGTTTTTCTTTTTCATTTCTTGTAAGATCAGGTGAAACCTCTTTCCATGTTTTTCCCATATCATCAGTACGCAATAAATATTGTGAACCATGATAAAAAACTTTAGGCTCATGTTTACTCCATATAATTGGCGCATTCCAGTTATAACGATACTTCATATCTTTTGCATCGCGGGTTAAATACTGGATGGGTGCAGCCATAATATTTGTACCCGCTTTTGCTTTTGTATTCAACACTTCAATAGTGCCCTGGTAACTTCCTCCTAAAACAAATTGCGGATCGTCGGGATCAAATGCGAGAAAAGCACTTTCGCCTCCGGCAGAATAATTCCAGCTGTTATTGCCGATACCTCCGCCGCCCGGTTCTCTGCTTGCTATTTTCACTGAGCTATTATCCTGCTGACCACCATAAATATTATAAGGAAACTCATTGTCAACATTGATACGATAGAATTGAGCGGTCGGCTGATTGTTTTGACTACTCCACGTTTTTCCCTGGTTAAATGTTATTGCCGAACCTCCATCATCAGAAATGATCATGTTATTTGAATTCTTCGGATTGATCCAAAGATTATGATAATCGCCATGAGTATTAGAAATATCTTCCCATGTTTTGCCACCATCAATAGAACGAAACGCAGAAGCACTCATCACATATAATGTGTTTTCATTTAAAGGATCGGGAAACAATTCAATATAATACCAGGCCCTTTGGATCAAATGATGATCGTCTGAAACCTGGCTCCAACTTTTGCCGGCATTTTCTGACACATACAAACCACCCGCTTCTTTTTCAAAATCACTTTCGATCAAAGCATACACTTTTTCAGAATTGCTGCGGCACACCGCTATTGACATTTTGCCCATTTCTTTTGGCAATCCTTCTTTCATTTTTTCCCAATGCTCGCCAGCATCAGTTGATTTATATAATCCGCTTCCGGTCCCACCGCTAATTATTTTCCATGGTAGCCGGCCATGTTCCCACATAGCAGCATATAATATGGTGGGATTATTCATATCCATTGATATTTCTGCACAACCGGTTTTATCGTCTACATACAAAACATTTTTCCAGGTGCTACCACCATCAACCGACTTATATATGCCCCGTTCTTTTGATCTGCTATACAATGCCCCCTGCGCAGCTACATAAACGATATTTGGATCTTTGGGATTAATAACGATGCGTGCAATATGCTGTGTAAGATCAAGTCCTATTTTTTTCCATGTTTTTCCTGCATCAGTTGATTTATAAACCCCATCGCCGCCACTTGTCATCACACCACGCACAGCATGTTCACCCATTCCTACGTACACGATATTTGGATCACTCTCTGCAACAGCTACTGCACCAACGGAACCGGTTTTAAAAAAACCATCTGAAACATTGCGCCAGGTAATGCCCATATCATCCGTTTTCCATACACCTCCACCAGTGGTACCCTCGTAATAAACACTGGGGTCGCCGACAATGCCTGTTGCACAATTTGAACGGCCGCCACGAAAGGGACCGATGCATCTCCATTTTAAAGGTTTGAAATAGCTATCGAGACCAGTTGTATCTTTTGCTGGTTGTGAGATAGTATTGAATGCAATAAATAATAAACTTAATAGCATTAATTGTTTTGGCATGAGGAAGATTTATGCCTGAAATATAAATCTTATTTACAAAATGGCAGTTTTTCATAGATCGGGTAAAAATTGTTCAACCTGTTTTATAACAAACCTTGTGTTAATTTATTATTTTGCCCAACCATTCGGGATAAAAGAAGGTCTGATTATTGTCCACCGTTTTGAAGAAAAGCAAAAAATATGATTAAAACAAATGCGATCCTATTTGCCACCTTGTTTGCGTTTTGCATTGGTCAAAATGCAGAGCCAAATAAATTCCTGAAAAAAGACCCGGCTGAACCTACAGTAGTTGATGGGCCATATGTTTTATATCGAAACGATTCTGTTTTTGTAAAATATATCGAGGATAATTCCGGTACGAAAAGCGTAAAAACAGATAGCACCTCCGCTGCTATGAAAAACAACATTACCCTGCAAATAAATACCGATATACCTGGGAAAACGTTTGCCGTACAATTAAAACAAAAACTCAGCGAGGAAAAGTCAGAATACAAAGGAATAAAAAAGATGCTGGTGATGTCCGATATCGAAGGCAACTTTGGGGCTTTTAGAAAATTATTGCAAGGTAACGGTGTGATCGACGAAAATTTCAACTGGACGTTTGGGAAAGATCATCTTGTATTAGTGGGTGATTTTGTCGACAGGGGTACAATGGTTACAGAAGTATTGTGGCTTATTTATTCATTAGAAGAAAAAGCAAAAGCTGCCGGCGGTTATGTACATTATATATTAGGCAATCATGAGATCATGAACATGAGTAATGAACTTGATTATGTGCAGGAGCGTTATATACAACATGCACAATTAATGAATAAACCTTATATGCAATTGTTCGGACCGAATTCGGAAATAGGACGCTGGCTTGCTACAAAAAATGTTATAGAACGTGTGGGCAATACCCTTTTCATGCATGGCGGTGTTTCCAGTTATTTAAACAACCTGAACATATCATTGAAAGAATTAAACGAAATAACAAGACCTTTTTATACTGATACAACTTATAGATATAAAGACGACCGGCTTAATTTAATATACAGTGATTTTGGACCTTTTTGGTACAGGAATTATTATAAAGAGCCAAGAGCCGGTTTACAACAAATTGACAGCACATTGGATATCTATAATGTTCGAAGTATTACAACAGGACATACCATTATTGCCAATGAAATAAGATCACTTTATAATGGCAAAGTTTATAATGTAGATGTACATCACGCGGAAGGCAGATCTGAAGCACTGCTAATTGACGATGGAAAATTTTGGCGTGTAAATACCACTGGTGAAAAACTTGATATCAGGCCTATATAAGCATAACTTGAATAGAGCTAATATTGGCGTCAGCGTTTATGTTTCTGTAAAAAATCTTTCTTTGAATCATGAAAGGAACTTACCGCGCCTAATTTATACAGCACATAAATATAGATCCACGGCAGATCGAGTTGCCATGATAAAAAACCAGCCCTTGCACTGGCAGGATATAAATGATGATTGTTATGCCATTCGCCTGCAAAATAACCAGGGCGCCATTGATTGATCGATAGATTGCTCCGGTCAAAATCCAATCCATCTACATGTTTGTGTTCTCCCTTGCCATGACCGGTATAATTAAAGATCCTCACAAAAGTGATCCAAAACATTGCCCCGGTAAATAATGTACATGCAAGAGCATGACCACCGATTAAATAAAACATCGTATACCAAAAAGCCCAGTTGCCTAACCATAGTGCTATCGTATACCACGGAGTAGCAATTGAGCCCCATCTTTTATAATTTGCATAAGAGTTTATTTGAACACCTGTGTGTTTCATAAAATGCGTAGCCCGGTCATAATCTTTTTGAGAAAGATTTTTATTAATGCTTTGGTGATTTACTTCTGCTAAAAAACAATATAAAAAACCTGCACGGGCATTATAAGGATCGCCTGGTTCATCACTCTTTACATGATGCACATGATGTGATACAACATACATCTCTTCAGGAACAGTTTTGATCACAAGATTTTGCGTAAGAAATCGCCATATCTTATGCCGGAACGTAAATGACTTATGGGTGCAATAACGATGAAGCCAGATAGTGCCGTGTGTGCCCATAATGATCATGGTATATACAAGAAAAACGATAAGTAGCTGCCATGAAAAATAATGAACTAAAAAAAAGTAAGCAAAGGGGGTCATGCATAAGATCATGAACCAGCCTATAAAAGAGATCCAGTTCTTTTTGCTTTTAAAAATATTACTGCGACTTAAAAATTCGCTGAATAATTGTTTACGCGTCGGTTTTATCAATTCGCCTTTTTCATCTTTCCATCCATAGGAAGGCGTTTGTAAAACGTCATCTATAAAAGCCATTTTAAATTTTTCGTTTTGTTTAAAAATTGATTGATCTATTTCCGATTAAGAAATAGCAATCTCATGAGTAGCATTCATTACATAAATCAATAATTAAGAGATACGCACAGTTGTGGGGAGATAGTAAAAGATAAGAAGAGCATTACTGCCTGGCTCATCAACCGTAACGCGATAAAGCTAAGGCTTTTATTGGAGAAACGGCTCATAAAGTTGTAAACCAACTCTCATTTGTTCGTTAATTGTGAATTACAATCCAGTTTATCTAAAAAAACAATATGCAATGATTGAGATTTTTTAATTTTTAGGCATAAATAAGTACAAATCAATTAAAATTTATTGAGGCAGATTATTTTTTTGCAGATCTTTTTAGTTTTTAAAAAGCAACAATATTGTATTTAAGGACATTAGTTTGATTGAATACAACAAATTTGTCTTTCCATGTAAAAATTTATAATTACCCTTTTATATTCAGGAAGTAACGTATTTAATACCAGTGAAATTAAACAGACGATCTGTTGTAATAGTTAAAAAGCTTAAGAACAAAAAGGCTTAGGTTTTTTCCGGGAGGAATATATTCATTAAAAAGATTCCGGGTAAATTCATCATTGCTGAAACGAACCGATAACTTTTCCCATATTGCCGGCCATAAAAGATCTTCATTATTGAGCAACGTTTCATTAATAATATTAATGATCGGATCATTGATAGATTTAGATCCCGTTTTTTTTGAAACAATAAGTTGCGCATCCGGATTAATGCTTGCAATACTTATGGAACTGTTAGCACCGCCACATGAACCCAATATGGCTAGCTTAACAGAAGGAGTTAATCTTTTTAAAGTATTATCGAGGTGATAACTATGTCCGCGGTGAACTAGGACCACGGGCTCTATTGATTGCTGCTTTAAAAAAATAAATAACGAGTCTTGTGCTTTAATATCTAATTCTTCCTTTGTATCCAAAGGAAGATTTGCATAGATAATTACAGGCTGATCAGATACAGAACGAATGGTTATCCAGTTTTCATTTCGTGTTGTTTTCCATTTAGCTGTATCAGTGAACATTTTTTGGAAATTATTAAATGAAGCAATGCCATCCTCATCCCCATAAAATAAAACCAACTCGATGATCTCGCCGTTCTTATTTTGCAATGCCTTTCGCTCCAGCATTTCATAATTACCAAGTGTTGCCCACAATTTATTGAGAGAACTCTTTTGCTTTACCATGTCAAGCACTTGTAATAAAATGCTGTAAAGTCTTACCCCAAAATACAGATGACCCGACTTGCAACGATTTAAATTCGCTTGCAATTCTTGTTGAATCATATCACTAATTACAATAGCTGAATCAAGACCGGTAAATGAATCTGCAATATCCATTGCCTTTTCAAGTCCAGTATTTGGATCATTTTCAATTCCCGAAATAAAACGATCTGTTATTTCCGCGGCCCGTTGCTGAGGCATTTTATTTAGAAAATCAGTCAACACATTATAATTGGCCGCCAATCTCATGAAAATTCGAAAATTATCATACTGCACAATGCTAAATAATGAATCTGCCGACTGTGTTTTGAAATTCTCCAATAATCTTTTGTATAAACCAAGATAACTTGATGTATATAATTCATCACCACAACTGGTTATTATGTAATAGATAT